>DATHZU010000222.1:0-8057 GCA_035458445.1 Thermohalobaculum sp.
AAGGCGTTGCGCGTGGACAGCAGATCCAGGTTCGGGTTGATGGTCCCCGTCGCCTTGCGGCTGGTCACCCGCGCCACCCCGAAGCCGTAGAGCGCCGCCGGATCGTCCGCCTGCTGCACCGTGTTGCCGAAGGTGAGCGAAAAGGCGTTGAATTTGAGGGCGGCGTTGTCGAGGAAGGCATCGGCCGAGACCAGCGGCCGCGGCCGCGTGGCGTCGAAGCTCGGCGCCGCCGGGGCGGCGACGTTGTCCGGGTTGGCCGGCAGGATGCCGGTAAGCGTCCAGTCGAAGGCGCCGAGGCCGCGCACCGTGGCATTGAGCGTCATCTCGGCGCAGGCGCCGATCACGCGCCGGCGCAGCGAATTGATCGCGGCATCGACCGCGTTGTCCCAGAGCACTCCGGTCGCGGTCTCCTGGCCCTGCGTGATCGGCTTGTAGAGCGCATTGGCCCGGATGGCGTAGGTCGTGGTGGCGTCCGGGGTGGTGGTCCAGGCCGGGGTGATGCTGGCGACCTTGGTGGTGCCGTTGTAGTCGTAGATGACCCGGGTCTGGCCGCTGCCGGTGCCGCCGGTGGTCTCGATCACCATGCCGTTGTAGTTGTCGTCGGTGGCGCTGGCGCCGGCGGCGAGCGTGATCGTCCCGGCCGCCCCGGCCTGGGCGGTGCCGGTCTCGTCGGCGGCGGTCAGCGTCTCGGAACAGGCGGCGCTGCGCAGCAGGCGGCCGAACTTGGGCGCGGAGCCGGCGCTGCCCTGGCCCTTGAAGTAGGCCCGGCCGGTGAAGCCGAAGTTGCCGCCGCCGACGATCGAGCCGGAGCCGTCGAGCGAGGCGCCGGCCTCGTTGGTCTCCAGCAGCTCGAAATTCGGCGTCGGCACCGGATCCTCGACCTGGATCGCGTCGGCCGCCGGGTCGATGGTTTCCTCGACGCCGGCGGTGGCCTCGTTCTTGAGCGCGAATTGGCGGTTGCGGATCAGATAGTTCGACATGGCCTAACCCTCCTGCTTGGCGCCGCGCGCCCGTTTGGTTCCGCCGCCGGCGTCGTGGTCCGCCCCGCCGGGCCGGGTCGTGGTTCCGCCCTTGTCCGCGCGCGCCGCCGCCGGCCTGGCTTCGACCAGGTTCGCGCCTTTGCGCCAGGCGGCCGCCGCGGTCACGTCGATTTCGATCCGGTCCAGGGTCGCGGCGCCGCGGGCCACCGGGCAGCCGCGGGCGATCCAGTGGGCGAGCTCCCCCTGGGTGATCTTCAAGGCCGCGGCGGCCTCCGCGAAGGGCACAATCTTGGTCATATTTTCCTCCATTAGGGCGCCAGCGCGCCCATGTCGGCCTCGGCGGTCCAGTACTGGGCGACGAATTCGACCGGCATCACGGCAAAGGGCTTGCTGCCCTCGTCGGTCACGAACTCCGGGTCGCCGATCTCGCCGCGCCGCAAATCCACCGCCAGGTTGCCGAGCGTCCGGTCGGCCAGGAGCGCGTTGGTCAGCGCCAGGTAGCCGGCGTCGAGCGCCGCCGCCAGGCCGGCCCCGGCGTCGGCCACGTAGACGTCGACCTGGAAGCGCAGCTCGAACTGGGCGGCGCCGGTGACGATGTCGAGGTCGACATCGCCCAAATCGGTCATGAACAGCGCCGGCAGCTCCGGCTCCGACGGCGGCCGGTCCGGGTTCCGCAGGCTCGTGTAGCCGGAAAGCGCGGCGACCTTCGCGAAGGCGGCGGCGAGCACCCGCTCGCGGATCGAGGGCATGGGTCAGATCACACTCCAGGTCCGCCGCGACCGGCGGGGTTGGCGGGGCGGCCGCCGGGCGCGCCGGAACAAACAGGCGGCCGGGAGGGGGTGCGGGCAGGCGCCGGAGCTGACATCAAGAGGCCTTTTCGATTTCCTCGGCCAGTGCCAGGGGCAGGCGTTTCGCGGCCGCCGCCGCCGCGCGCTCGAAATCGAGCTTCTTCGGGATCCGCACCCGGCGCACCAGGACCGCGATCAGGGTCGAGCGGGTCCGGGTCTGGCGCACCAGGTAGACCTTGTCGCCGCCGCGCGCGGGCACGAACTTGAGGTTGCGGTTGAGGCCGATGCTCAAGCGCCGGCCGCGCCGGGCCTTGCGCCCGCGCTCCACCGGGATGTAGAGCCAGCGCGAGCGCCGGGGCGTCAGCGTCGCGCCCTTGACGAAGGGCAGCAGGTAATCGACGAAGCCCTTGGCGCGGCCGCGCCCGAACTTGGACCAGACCTGGCCGGTGAAGCCCCCGTCCCCGCGCGGGTAGACGCGGCTGCGTATGGCGTTTGCGACCCGCCGGTTGCCGCCGCCGACGATGCGGGAGCCCGTGAAGCCGGCATTGACGACCGCCCGCGCGTCGCGCTTCACCTGGTCGGTCACGATCGTCACCGCGGCCTTGGTGCCCTTGCCGATGGCGATGCCCTCGGCCTTCATCGCCGCGTCCAATTGCCCGCGCGACGCCGCCGCGACCAATCTGGTCACGGTAAAATACTCAAGTCCAGGCGCCAGATCTCGCCGGAAATATCCAACTCCGGCCCGGAGCGGATATCATAGGTATCGGCGCCGACGGTGATGCGGTCGCCCTTGGCCGGCGCCGCGACTTCGTCCTTGCGCAACAGCGCGATCCGCTTCGGCCCGGTCACGCCGAGCGCGCCGGGCAGCGGCGCGACCGCGACGGCGGTATCGAGCACGATCGTCACCGCGACCGGGTTGCCGAATTTCGGCCGGAAGGTCGCGGCCTGCCCGAAGTCGGCAGCGGCGAAGAAGGCCGCGCGGTCGGCCGCGGTTTCCACCACCATCAATCCAACACCGTCGGCGCGACGGTGACCGTGCCGGTCGCGACCGTGTCGTCGGCGGCCCCCGCGGTCAGCACCTCGGCCTCGTGGTAGTACTTGCCGTTGAGCGCCACCGTGTCCGCCTTGTCGAGGCTGACCCGGAACTTGCCGGCCGCCGCGTCGGTGATCGTGATGCCCAACGCCGTGGTCTTGGTCAGCAGCGGCGCAGCGTCGGTGGCGAAGGCCGATAGCGCCCAGCGGATGGTGGCGCCGGTCAGGTCCACGGGGCTGGCGAGGTCCGGCTGGCCCGGGTTCGCCGGGTCCTCGTCGTAGACCGTGAAGTCGAGCGGCTTGTTGTCGCCGGCATGGTAATCGAAATTCTGGATGTTGTGCGCCATGCGCCCTCACGGTGCCCGCTTGATGCCGATCAGGTCCTTCGCCGCCGCCTTCAGCCCGGTCAGCGCCACCACCGCGCCCTTGACGCCGATCAGCGGCAGGCCCAGCGCCTGCGCGCCGCCGAGGACCGCGATCGCGAAGGCGATGTCGCTTTCGCTTGCCAGGCCGAGGGCCCTGAGCTTCGCCGCAACGAGCGCGAAAGCCGCGTCCGCCTCGACCGCCTGGCCGATGCCGAGCGTCCGCAAGGCGGTGACAGCGAAGGCGCTGTCGGTCTCGATGCCCTGGCCGAGGGCCCGGGTCTTGAGGCGCGTAAGCGCGAAGGCGCTGTCCGCCTCGGCCGCCAGGCCGACGGCGACGATCTTGCCGCCCAACGACGGCACGACGACGAAGGCCGTGTCGGCCTCCGAGGCCAGGCCGAGGGCCTTGGCCTTGAGGCGCCCAATCGCGAAGGCGCTGTCCGCCTCCGCCGCCAGGCCGACCGCGACGCCGAACGACGGCACGACGGCGAAGGCGCTGTCCGCCTCGGCGGCCAGGCCCAGCAGCGCCGCCTTGAGGCGCGCGATCGCGAAGGCGCTGTCGGTCTCGGCGGCCAGGCCCAGCAGCGCGGCCTTGAGGCGCGCAATCGCGAAGGCGCTGTCGGTTTCCGCCGCCTGACCGAGGCCGATCGTGCGAAGCGGCGCCACCGCGAAGGCGCTGTCCGCCTCGGCGGCCAGGCCGAGGGCCTTGGCCTTGAGCCGCGCGATCGCGAAGGCGGTCTCGGTTTCGCTCGCCAGGCCCAAGCCGATCGTGCGACGCGGCGCCACCGCGAAGGCGCTGTCGGTCTCCGATGCCAGGCCGAGGGCCTTGGCCTTGGCGCGGCCCAGCCCAAAGGCGCTGTCGGTCTCGACCGCCTGGCCGACGGCGACGGTCTGGCCCGCCGCCGTCGTGAGGAATAGCGGCAGGTCGCGTGTGCGCGCCATTACGTGATACGGTCAAGGCGCCATTTGAATGTCCGGCCCGTACCCGCCTCTTGCTCGATGGTGAATTTCGCGCTGTTGATGACCGTGATCGGCGGACTTTCGACGATCACCGGCCCCTCCGCCGCGCTCGCCGCCGCGTCGCCCTGCTTGTTCACCAGAAACGCCTCCCAGCGCAGCCGGTCGGCGTCGGCCGAAAGGACATCGTCGTAAATGCGCAGGTGCAGGCGGTCGCCGTCGGCCAAATTCTCGACGTTGACCGACAGGACATAGACGCCGATGGTTGTTTGCGTGGAGAGCGTCGTCTCCGCCCCGATGGTTAGGGCCGCGGTCGTGCCGTCCGTCGCTTTGGCCAGTCCCATCAGCTCACTCCATAGGCGATCAGGTCGAACAGCCGGTCGTTGGCATCGGTGCTGCTGCACTGGGCGCGCGCCGCCAAGCGGCTGCCCGCCGGGATGTAGCAGTCGAAGGCCAGCCCGGAACCTATAGGCAGGTCCTCGAGGTGGCTCGACGTGAGAAAAATATTCGGAATCACCAGCACCTCGGAGGCGGCCGCGCCGACGCCGATGTCCAGCAGCCAGTGAACCGGATTGACCCGCCCCACCGCCCCGTTGCCGACGCTTAGCACCAGATGATTGATGGGCCGCGGGAGCGCGCCGCTGAGCTGGACCCAGGAGCCCTTGGTGTTCGCCGTGCCGCCCGGGTCGATGGCCGTGCCGCCGCTGTCGGCGGTATTGGCGCCGTAGGTGTCCACGACCTCGAACCCGCCGGCGTGATGGGCGCCGGGCCCGCCCGCCCCCAGCTTCGCCGCGACGTAGTGGTTCGGCGTCGCGCCGCCGGTCGAATACTGGCAGCGGGCGCGCAGCGCGACCCCTTGGCGGACCCGGATGGGGAAGCGGTACCTGTAGAGCATCTGCCCCTGGTAACGGTCCACCTTGAGGTTGTTGATGATGATCTCTTCCGCACTCGCCCCGTCCTTGGTCGCGATGTCCACCAGGCTGTCCGACTGCCAGGCGGTCGAGAGCAGTTCCAGTTCGAGAACGTCGCTCGCCCGGGCGGTGGCGGCGACGATGTCGGCCCAGCTCCCTTTGGTGTTCGCGGTCGACGACGGGGTGATCGCCACCCCGCGCGAGTTGGCGCCGTCCACCCCGGCCTCGCGCACCACGGAGCCGCCGCGCAGCAGTTCCATCAGGGCGCCCCCGGGGTCAATGTCGTGGCATCCTCGATGTCCCGGCGGAACCGCCGTGCGCCGAGGAAGCGGACGAAAAAGTTGCGCACCCGCGTCTGCTGCGCCGGATTGAGCCCGTCCCAGATTGCCTGGAAATCGGCATCGGTCTTGAGGTCCTCGAGGCGGTCGACGAAGACCGGCGCCGGGCGGGCCACGAAGCGAACGGTCGCGGCGTCCCACATTTGCGACCGCAAGTCCGGCTCCCCGGCGAGAAGGGTCTTCACCCAGCCCTTGAGGGCGATCTCGGCGTCGGACGGGAAATTGACCCGGTCGTCGCCGGTGCCTCTCAGCTCGCCGGTTCCGAGCGGCGGCGGCGGATCGTGAATGGCGGCCCAGGCCATCGGCCGATGCTTACGCCGGCACGAAGCCGCGGACGCGGCGATAGGCGGCGCGGATCTCGCGCGCGCGGTCCTGGATCGACATCCTGTTCAGGTCCCTGGCGCCGGGCTTGTGCATGGTCAGGTTCCAGCGCTCCTTCCGCCCGCCGTCGCTGCGCACGATGCGCTCGATCCGCTTGCCCGGCTTGAGCGCGCCCGACTGGCGCACCGCCACGTCGAAGTCGAGCTTCATGCAGCCGAAGGCGATCTCCAGCCAGTACCGGTCCGGCTTCCTGACCCCCAGCGCATCCAGCCAATGCGGGTAGATGATGTCCGGGTCGACCAGGAAGGTGTTGGCCTTGCCGTCGACCGCCTCGATCCAATCGGGGAGTCCCATATCCTCTCTCCTTGTCCGCGCTCAGGCCGCGCGCATCAGGCCGGCGGCGTTGATCTGCGCCGTGAGGTCCGAGCCGTCGGTGGTGACGCTGAAATCGTGGTGCGAGCTGGGGATGCGCGTCGTATCCGCCGCCGCCTCCTCGTAGGCCGACACCAGCTTGGTCAGCGTGTTGTTGGTCGCCCCGCCGGCGGCCGTCCAGGTCTGGTCCGGGATATCCACGTCGACGCGGTCGTTGGTGTCGTCGACCGTCAGCGTCTCCACGATCGCGGTCTTGCGCACGTAGCCGGTGAAGTCCGCTTCGGTGTTTCCCGCCGCGCCCAGCAGGACGCTCAAGTTGTCGTGATCCAGCAGCGCGGCCTCGGCCTCGTTGACCTTGAGCAGGAGGATCAGGGTCTTGGAGCCCGTATCGCGGATCTTCTCCGCGAAAGCCCCTTTCGATATGTTGAAGATGCCGTCCGCCATTCGAACCTCCTCGAGAGTCTAGCCCTTGGGCGCCTTGCCGAGCTTCTTGACGATGCCGGCCTTAACCAGCGGCTTCGCCGCGCCCTCGTCGAGCACGATCGTCTCGCCGGCCTCGAAGGGCTCCTGCGTCTTTTCCGGGGCGTCGCTTCGATACTCGACGCCGATCTTGGCGCGTTTCAGGAATTGATATTTCGCCTTTGCCATTATCAGTCCTCCGGTGTCGGGCGGCCCCGCGCACACGCAGGGCCGTCCGTGCGGATCAACTCCGTGCAGCCGGTTAGGCGACCGCGTCTTCGATGAAATAGCCGGTCTGGCTGGCGACGATGACCTCCTTGACTCCCTCACCGACGCGCACCCGGATCGACCCGCGGATGCCCTTCTTGGGCTCGGCGATCTGTCCGGCGACGCGGGTGCCGTACTGCGCCGTCCAGCCGAAGGTCACCCGGTCGGACATCGGGCTGGTCGCCAGCGGGTCGCGATGAATGAGCGCGGCGTGTTTGCCCCAGACTCGCGCATAGCTGGCGGTCTGCCCCTTCTTGGCCGTGTTCTGGAACGGCTCGCCGACCACCACCTCGTCGAGCTCGAACAGCTCGGCGATCTGGTTGCGCCGGACGATGCCGGTGTCGCCGGCAGTCCCATTGACTGCCTTGTTGATGTCCGGATGTTGGATCAGCTTGGAAAATGCCGGCCGGCCGATGACCATGACGTTGGGGCGCATGATCGGCGCGTCCAGGCCCGCCTGGATATCGCCGATCGGGTCCGAATTCACGAAGTCCGACCATTGGCTGGTGCCCGATAGCTGCACCTTCAACCCGGTGTCGTAGGTCGCGGCCGCGAACACCAGGCCCGCCACGCGGACCTCGCGGTCGAGCAGCACCAGGTCGGTGAGCATCTCGGTCGCGTGCCCGACCGGGTCCAGGCTGCCGGCGGCGTTGGCGATATCGTTGAACGGGATGATGTCGTCGAGGCCGTAATCCTCGGTCGACGCGGTCACCTCGGTGGCCGCGAATTCGACCTCGTTGGGCTCCGACTTCCGGCCGACCTTGGTGTCCGGAATCGTGAAGCCCTCCTCGATGTTCCACTTCTTGTACTTGAACTCCTCCTTGCCCATAGGCGTGAGGCGCGGCAGTACGCTGTCGGCGATGAGCGCCCGGTTGCGATAGGCGAGTGTGATCCCGGTCAGGACCGGATCGATGGGAAACGGCGCTTTCGACATGGGTCAAAGCTCCTCGTTGTCATTGGCGCCGGGCGATCCGGCCGCCATTCTTGGATGGAAAAACGGCGGGATAGAATCCGCCGCCGCGATTTGCCTAAAGAACGCCTAGCCCTGGACCTGTTGCGGCACGATTAGGACCTCGCCCACGTCGCCGGAGACGTAGGAGGCCATGGCGATGCCGATCACCCCGTTGTTGGTGCCGGCCGCCGGCGCCGCGGCGACCGCCTGGCCAGTGGCGTTGGAGGTCACCAGCGCGCCCCGGGTGATGGTGCCGGCGCAGTCCACCTCGGCGATGCCGCTCATTTGCACGTCGACCCGGTCGCCGCTGGCGGCGCC
>DATHZU010000223.1:0-3232 GCA_035458445.1 Thermohalobaculum sp.
GGGGCCGGCCCTGGGCACCGGGACATCTTCGCGGTATTCCAGCTTGTCGATACCGCCATGGCCGGTCAGCAGCACGGCCGCCATGGTTTCGGGAATCCGGGTCATCGATCAGGCAACGGGCTTGGTCGCAGCGATCGCCTCGATCTCCATCCCGCGGTCGGCCAAGGCCTTCAAACGCGGATAGCCGGGCTCCAGCAGCCACGGGTTCATCACCTCGACGAACTGATAGACGCAGATCGCGGCGATGTCGCCGCCGTCCGGCCCGTTCTCGCCCGACCAGCCCTCGCCCGGCACCCTGGCGTCCAGTTCGGCAAGCCCGCCCTGGATCTGGCCCGCCACCCGCTGCTGCCAGTCGCGCCAGTGCAGCTCGTCCGGGCGGCGGTTGCGCTCGTAGACCATGGCCACCGCCTTTTCGGCCGTCGACTGGCCCAGGGCGACGCGCTGCAGACACTCCATCCGCGCCGCGCCGCTGTCGGGGATCAGCCGGGTGCCGTTGGGCGCGGTCTCGTCCAGGTAGTCGCAGATCGCGAAGCTCTCGATCAGGTGGGTGCCGTCGTCGAGGATCAGGATCGGGACGCGGGCGACCGGGTTGTGCTGCCTGATCTCGTCGAAATCCGCTCCCGCGACGGTGATCTCGCGCCGCTCGACCTTGCGGCCCTGCAACGCGCACCAGATCGCAACGCGGCGCACGAAGGGTGACAGATTGCGCCCGTACAGAATCATGCCCCTGCTCCTCCCGAAAAACTTTCCGGCTGTGACCATGGCGCCAAAGCGGCGCCTGTCAACGCGAATTCCGCCCCGCGGGCGCCCGGCGCATTGCCGCGGCGGCGGAATGTCCCTAGATTGTCTCACCATAAGGGAGACGCAATGACTACCGCCCATACGCAGCAGCCTGCACCGCAGCTGATCGACCCGTTCGCCCGGGCGATCACCTATCTGCGCGTCTCGGTGACCGACCGCTGCGACTTCCGCTGCCTCTACTGCATGGCCGAGGAGATGACCTTCCTGCCGAAGCGCGAGCTTCTGTCGCTGGAGGAGCTCGACCGGCTCTGCACCCAGTTCGTCGAGCTCGGCGTGCGCAAGCTGCGGATCACCGGCGGCGAGCCCTTGGTGCGCAAGAACATCCTGTGGTTTTTCGAGCGCATGGGCCGGCACCTCGGCACCGGCGCGCTGGACGAGCTGACGCTGACCACCAACGGCTCGCAGCTTGCCCGCTTTGCCGGGCCGCTGGCGGATGTCGGCGTGCGCCGGGTCAATGTCTCGCTGGACACGCTCGACGAGGCCAAGTTCAAGCGCATCACCCGCTGGGGCCGGCTGGCGCAGGTGCTGGACGGCATCGAGGCGGCGCAGAAGGCGGGGCTCAGGGTCAAGATCAACGCGGTCGCGCTCAAGGGCACCAATTGCGACGAGATCCACACCCTGGTCGAGTGGTGCAACCAGCTCGGCCTGGACCTGACCTTCATCGAGGTCATGCCCATGGGCGACATGGGCGAGGAGGACCGGCTGGACCAGTACTATCCCCTCAGCGACCTGCGCCGGGACCTCGCCACCCGCTGGACCCTGACCGAGACCGACTACCGCACCGGCGGACCGGCCCGCTATTTCCGGGTCGAGGAAACCGGCCAGCGCCTCGGCTTCATCACGCCGCTGACGCATAATTTCTGCGAAAGCTGCAACCGGGTGCGCCTCACCTGCACCGGCCAGCTCTACATGTGCCTCGGTCAGGACGACGACGCGGACCTGCGCAAGGTGATGCGCGCCGGCGCCGACGACGCCGGTGTGAAGGCCGCCATCGCCGAGGCCATCACCCGCAAGCCCAAGGGCCACGACTTCGACTATTCGCGCCAGACGGTGGCCGGCCAGGTGGCGCGGCATATGAGCGTGACGGGGGGGTAGGCGCCGTATGTTGCGTGCTCGCACGCACCGCGACCCCGCCCTACAAAGTCGCCGCATCCGGCAAAAAGTCTCGTTCCGCTACTTATAGATTTTCCTTTTGTTCCAACATCATAGCCACATGTGCACGTTTGCACACCCCCAAATCCGCCTGCCGAACCACGAGAGTTGCGCCCCGCCTCCCGGCGCGGCAGGATGGTCTCCCGCCCAGCCGAGGAGACCCGACCCATGCGCCTGATCCCCCTCGCCCTCGCCCTGATCCTCAGCCTGAGCCCGGCGCTCGCCCAGACCCGCGCCGACCCGGAGGGCGCCTCCGGGGTGGCGCCGAAGCCGCTGGCCACCGCCCGCACCCACGTGATCGCCGCCGCCCACCCGCTGGCGGCCGAGGCCGGGCGGACGATCCTGCGCCAGGGCGGCTCGGCGGCCGATGCGGCGATCGCGGCGCTGCTGGTCCTGAACGTGGTCGAGCCGCAGTCCAGCGGCATCGGCGGCGGCGCCTTCGCGCTGGTCCATTCCGCCGCCGGGGTCACCAGCCTCGACGCCCGCGAGACCGCCCCGGCCGGGGCCACGCCGGCCATGTTCCTCGGCGCGGACGGCGCGCCCCTGCCCTTCCTCGAAGCGGTCGCCAGCGGCCACTCGGTCGGCGCGCCGGGCCTGGTCCGGCTGATGGAGGCGCTGCACGCGCGCCACGGCAAGCTGCCCTGGCCCGACCTGTTCGTCCCCGCCATCGGGCTGGCCCGCGTAGGATTCCCTGTCAGCCCGCGCCTGGCCGAGTCGATCAAGCGATACCGCGACAGGCTCGCCGCCTCCGACGCCGCCGTGCTGTTCCTGCCCGGGGGCGAACCCCTGGCCGAGGGCGCCATCCTTGCCAACCCGGCGCTGGCGGACAGCCTGCAGATTCTCGCCCGCCAGGGTGCGCAGGCGCTCTATTCCGGCCCGCTGGCCGACGCCATCGCCGCCGGCGCCGCCCGCGAGCCCCGCCCCGGCACCCTGACCGCCGCCGATCTCGCGGCCTACGAGGTGAAGGAGCGCCCCGCCGTCTGCATCCTCTACCGCATCCGGTTCCGGGTCTGCGGCATGGGTCCGCCCTCGTCGGGCGCCACGACGGTCGGGCAGATCCTGGGCCTGCTCGGCCGGTTCAAGCCCGACGAGATGACGCTGGAAGGCGCCCGGCTGTGGCACCTCTTCGCCGAGGCCTCGCGGCTCGCCTATGCCGACCGGGCGCAATACCTGGCCGATCCCGACCAGGTGAGGGTGCCGGTGCGCGGGCTGCTGGACCCCGGCTACCTGGCGGACCGCGCCCATCTGATCAGCGGCTTCCAGGCCGGCCCCGGCAAGG
>DATHZU010000224.1:0-15703 GCA_035458445.1 Thermohalobaculum sp.
AAGGGCGAGTACAGGAAGGAATTCCTCGAACTGCGCAAGCAGGGCTTCCAGCGGGTCAAGGTGAACGGCGAGTTCCACGACCTCGAGAGTCCGCCCACTCTCGACAAGAAGTTCCGCCACAACATCGACGTGGTGGTGGACCGGATCGTGGTGAAGCCTGGCATCGAGACCCGCCTCGCCGACAGTTTCACCACGGCGCTGGCCCTCGCCGACGGGATCGCGATCATCGAGACGGCTCCCAAGGAGGGCGACCCGGAGCGGATCACCTTCTCCGAGAACTTCGCCTGCCCGGTCTCGGGCTTCACCATCGCCGAGATCGAGCCGCGGCTGTTCTCGTTCAACGCGCCCTTCGGCGCCTGCCCGGCCTGCGACGGGTTGGGGGTCGAGCTCTATTTCGACGAGCGGCTGGTGGTGCCGGACGAAGCCCTCAGCCTGATGCAGGGGGCGCTGGCGCCGTGGTCGAAATCGAAGACCCCCTATTTCCGCCAGACGCTGGAGGCGCTGGCCGGCCATTACGGCTTCAGCCATGCGACGCCCTGGTCCGACCTGCCGGAGACGGCGCGCGAGGTGATGCTGCGCGGCTCGGGCGAGGAGGTGATCACCTTCCGCTACGACGATGGCGGCCGGGTCTACAACATCAAGCGGCCCTTCGAGGGGGTGATCCCCAACATGGAGCGGCGCTACCGGGAAACCGACTCGAGCTGGGTGCGCGAGGAGTTCGAGCGCTACCAGGCCAACCGCGCCTGCGGCACCTGCGGCGGCCACCGGCTGCGCGCCGAGGCGCTGGCGGTGAAGATCGGCGGGCGCCACGCGGGGCATGTGACCCAGATGTCGATCCGCGAGGCGCTGGACTGGGTGCAGGCGGTGCCCGGCGATCTCAGCGCCCAGAAGAACGAGATCGCCGCCGCGATCCTGAAGGAGATCCGCGAACGGCTGGGGTTCCTGGTCAATGTGGGCCTGGACTACCTGACGCTGAGCCGCAACTCGGGCACGCTGAGCGGCGGCGAGAGCCAGCGCATCCGTTTGGCGAGCCAGATCGGGTCGGGGCTCACGGGTGTGCTCTATGTGCTGGACGAGCCCTCCATCGGCCTGCACCAGCGCGACAACGGGCGGTTGCTGGAAAGCCTGCGCGGGCTGCGCGACCAGGGCAACACGGTGATCGTGGTCGAGCATGACGAGGAGGCGATCCGCACCGCCGACCATGTGATCGACATCGGTCCCGGGGCCGGCGTCCATGGCGGCCGGATCATCGCCACCGGCACCCCGGACCAGATCATGGCGGCACCCGAGTCGATCACCGGCGAATACCTGGTCGGGCGGCGCGAGGTGCCGATCCCGCCCGGCCGCCGGCCCGGCAGCGGCAAGACATTGGTCGTCGAGGGCGCCACCGGCAACAACCTGAAGGACATCGACGCGGCGATCCCGCTGGGAACATTCACTTGCATCACCGGGGTCTCGGGCGGCGGCAAGTCGACCCTGACGGTCGAGACGCTGTACAAGACCGCGGCCAGCCGCCTGAACAATGCGCGCACCCAGCCCTCGCCCTGCCGCACCATCCGGGGGCTGGAGCAGCTGGACAAGGTGATCGACATCGACCAGTCGCCGATCGGGCGCACGCCCAGGTCGAACCCCGCCACCTATACCGGCGCCTTCACCCCGATCCGCGACTGGTTCACCGGCCTGCCGGAATCGAAGGCGCGCGGCTACCAGCCCGGGCGGTTCTCGTTCAACGTCAAGGGCGGGCGCTGCGAGGCCTGCCAGGGCGACGGGGTGATCAAGATCGAGATGCACTTCCTGCCGGACGTCTACGTGACCTGCGACACCTGCAAGGGCGCGCGCTACAACCGCGAGACGCTGGAGATCAAGTACCGCGGCCATTCCATCGCCCAGGTCCTGGACATGACGGTCGAGGACGGGGTGCGGTTCTTCGAGGCGATCCCCTCGATCCGCGAGAAGCTGGAGACCCTGGCGCGCGTGGGCCTGGGCTACATAAAGATCGGCCAGCAGGCGACGACGCTTTCGGGCGGCGAGGCGCAGCGGGTCAAGCTGTCGAAGGAGCTCTCGAAGCGGGCGACGGGGCGCACCCTCTACATCCTGGACGAGCCGACCACGGGGCTGCATTTCGACGATGTGAAGAAGCTGCTGGAGGTGCTGCACGAGCTGGTCGACCAGGGCAACACCGTGGTGGTGATCGAGCACAATCTCGACGTCATCAAGACCGCCGACTGGATCATCGACCTCGGCCCCGAGGGCGGCGACGGCGGCGGCAGGATCGTCGCCGAAGGCACCCCGGAAGACGTGGCCGAGGTGGAGGCCAGCCACACCGGCCGCTATCTGCGACCGATGCTGGTGAAGGCCGGGCGGATGGCAGCGGAATGACGCATCGGCCCCAATGACGGCAGCGCAGCCGGAAAAGCGGCCAATGGCGGTGCCCCGCGCAACAAATACCGACCTTGGTCCGATGCTTCACCCGACCATGGTCAATGCAGTCCCGCCGCAATTGGGATAGAGTTCGCCCATGGACACGGAAACCCAGCCCGCCCCGAATGGCATATGGCTCTCGCGCTTCAGTCTGGCGCAGCGCTTTGCAATCGCCGGCAGCTTCGTGATGCTCGCCGGCAGCATCGCGCTCGGCAGCTGGGTGTCGAACCGCATCACCGCGGGCGTGGTGGAGAATACCGCGATCGCCACGGCGCTGTACATGGAGAGCTTCATCGCGCCGTTGAGCCAGGAGCTGGCGCGCTCGGACCAGTTGTCCACCGGCCCGCGCCAGGCGCTGATCGAGATATTCACCCAGACGCCGCTGGGCGAACGGGTCATCAGCTACAAGATCTGGAAGAAGGACGGCCTGATCGCCTTCTCGTCGAACCCCGATCTGATCGGGCGGCAATTCGAGGTCAGCGACCATCTGGCCGCCGCGTGGCGTGGCGAGGTCGTGGCCGAATTCGAGGAGCTGGACCGCGAGGAGAACACCGCGGAATCGGCGCTGGGCCTGCCGCTGCTGGAGGTCTACAGCCCGATCCGCCAGAACTGGTCGGGCGAGGTGATCGCGGTTGCCGAGTTCTACGAGAACGGCGAAACGCTGAAGAAGAACATAGCCGACGCCCAGCGCACGACATGGCTGGTCGTCGCGGCGATCGTGGCGGCCATGGCCGCGCTGCTGTTCGGCATCGTCCTCGGCGGCAGCCAGACGATCATCCGCCAGCAGGGCGCGCTGAGGAAACGGGTCGAGCAGCTCTCGGAGATGGCCGAGCAGAACCGGGCCCTGAGGGTCCGGGTGCAGCGGGCTTCGAGCCGCGCGGCGGCGCTGAACGAACGCTATCTGCGGCGCATCGGCGCCGATCTGCACGACGGCCCGGCACAGTTGCTGGCCTTCGCGTCGTTGCGGCTCGACCGGTTGGCCGACGGGCGCGACGAGGCTGCCCGGCTGAAGGAGACGACGGCGGTCCGCGCCTCGCTCGACAAGGCGATGCAGGACATTCGCGGCATCTGTCGCGGGCTGACCATGCCCGAGATCGAGGAGATGTCGCTGACCGACGTGATCACCCGCGCGGTCGATGCGCACGAGAGTGCCAGCGGGACCGAGGTCGCGCTTTCGATCGATGGCGATCTCCCCGAGAACCTTGATCACTCCGAAAAGATATGCGTCTACCGTTTCGTGCAGGAGGGGCTGTCGAACGCCTATCGGCACGCCGGCGGGGCCGGGCAGAAGGTGGCGCTGACGGTGCAGGACGACCGGATCGATCTCGCGGTATCGGATAAGGGGCCCGGCCTCAACGGCGCGCACAGCAGTGTCGCGGGATCGGGCCTGGGTCTGCCGGGGCTCCGCGAGCGTGTCGAGAGCCTGGGCGGAACCTTCGCCGCGGAAAATGCGCCGGAAGGCGGCGCGCGAATCGTGATGACCTTGCCGAGGCAGGAAGGACATTGAAATGACGGAAGACAGCAAGCCGGAGAAGATCAGGATCGTCATCGTGGACGATCATCCGATCTATCGCGACGGCGTCGCGCTGACGCTGAGCGAGAGCGACGAATTCGAGGTGGCGGGCGAAGGCGCCAGCGCCGACGAGGCGGTCGCGCTGGCCGAACAGCTGAAGCCCGACATCGCGTTGCTCGATATCTCGATGCCCGGCGGCGGCATTTCGGCGGTGGCGCGCGTCCGTGCCGCATCGCCTGCGACAAAGGTCGCCATGCTGACCGTCTCGGAAGCCGAGGAGGTTGTGATGGACGCGCTGAGGGCCGGCGCGACGGGGTACATCCTGAAGGGCATCAGCGCCGACGAACTGACGAACACGCTGCGCGAGATCGCGGCTGGCCGTCCCTATGTTTCGCCCGCGCTCGCCGCCCGGCTGCTTGCGGCCCTGCGGGCACCCAAGGAGGCGAAGCCGCGGGACGCGCTGCGCCAGCTGAACCACCGGGAAGCGAACATCCTGCGCCTGGTCTCGCAGGGCCTCAGCAACAAGGAGGTCGCGCGCGCACTGGACCTGCAGGAAAAGACCGTCAAGCACTACATGACCGGCATCCTGCAGAAACTGAATGCGCGCAACAGGGTCGAGGCCACGGTGATCGCCCGGAACGCGTGGGACGCCGAGCGGACATGAGAAAGGCCCCGGACCTTCTCAGGTCCGGGGCCTTGTTTCCTCAACCGCGCCGGGATCAGATGCCGGCGAACCCCTGAAGCCGGTCTTCGTCGGCGGCGGTCGCAGGACGCTCGACGACGGTGTTGCCGTCGGGATCCTTCAACTCGTAGCGGCCTCCCTCGACCTCTTCCTTCCAGCCGTCGGCATGGGTGACCTCGATGCCGGTGCCCCGCACCTCGATCCGCGCACCGTTCGAGTTCACGGTCTCGATGGACGCGCCGACCGATGAGGACGTGCTGCCCGAGGCACCGGTGCCCGCACCAGACGCCGCAGCCGACAGGTTCGCGATGTCCGCCGCAGTGGCCGGGCGCTCCTCGACCGTGCGGCCGGCGGCGTTCTTGCGCTCGAAGCGGCCGTCCTCGATCTCGATCTTGGTGCCGTCATCGAAGGTCACCTCGATGTTGCCGCCGCTGATCTCGACCTTGGCGGCGCCGGAAGTGCCACCCCCGGGCGCGGTGCCGCCCGTCCCGCCGGTGCTCATCCCCGCCGCGGCAGCCGACAGGCTCGCGATGTCCGCTGCCGTGGCCGGGCGCTCCTCGACCGTGCGGCCGGCGGCGTTCTTGCGCTCGAAGCGGCCATCCTCGATCTCGATCTTGGTGCCGTCCGCGAAAGTCACCTCGATATTGTCGCCGTTAATCTCGACCTTGCCGGCGCCCGCGGTCCCGCCACCGGTGGACGTACCACCGGACGGAGCCGTGCCGCCGGTCGAGCCGAAACCCGCACCCGCTGCCGCGGCGGCCAGATTGGCCCTGTCTTCGGCCGTGGCCGGACGCTCCTCGACCGTGCGGCCGGCGGCGTTCTTGCGTTCGAAGCGGCCGTCCTCGATCTCGATCTTCGAGCCGTCCGCGAAGGTCACCTCGATGTTGTCGCCGTTGATCTCGACCTTGGCGCCGCCGTTGCCCTGGCCGTCGTCGTTCGAGCCGCTGCCCGAACTGCCACTGCCGGAGTTGTCGTCGTCATCGTCGTCGTCATCGTCATCGTCATCATCGTCGTCATCGTCGTCGCTGCCGCTGCCCGAGTTGCTGCTGCCACTGCCCGAGTTGTCGCGGTCATCGCTGCCATCGCTGCCGCTGCCGCTGGAATCGCTGCCGCTGCCCGAGTTGCCGCCGCTGTCATCGCTGCCATCGCTGCCGCTGCCGCTGGAGTCGCTGCCTCCGCCGCTGCCATCGCTGCCGCTGCCGCTGGAGTCGCTGCCTCCGCCGCTGCCGTCGCTGCCGCTGCCGCTGGAATCGCTGCCGCTGTCGCTGCCGGAGTCGCTGCCGCCACCGCCGCCGTCGCCATCCTTGCCACTGCCGCTTTCGGCCCGAGCTGCCGGGGCCTTCAGCACGAAAGCGCCGTCCGGTCCCAGATCCAGCGCTACCGGCGCGGCCGCAAGCAGGGCCGCAACCGAAACGGTTGCCAGGGGACGGGTGATTTTGAATACAAAGCTTTTCATCGTCTTTCGCCTCGTTCTGCCTCATTCATTCGCACATCCCGTGTGCTATGGAGAGGAGAATGCTTGTTCCAATTCAGTCATACCATACCGGCCGGACTTCTGAAGCGCCCCCCGGACCATTGCTTTTTTTCATCAGACCAAAGTCCGATCCCAAGGTCTCGGCCTTTATTCGGCGCCCGAACCGGCGGCGGGGCACGGTTGCAGGACCGCGCCTGCCGGCATTTCATCGCCGTGCTTCCGATGGCGCGTTCATGGCATTGGCAGGTCTGGGAGTTCAGGCGCACAGGAATCCGCGGCGCGGCGCCGGCAAAAATAGCTGTCTGAAACTGTTAGGAAAAATCGGGTGCCCGGCACGTGGCCGGGCACCGTGGGCCGGTCCGGACCGCGTCAGTAGCGCGCGGCGGCATCCAGCAGGACGAAGGCGTCGATGATTCGCCTGGTCGCCTCGGCAACCAGGAAAACATCGTTGTCGACCCTTGCGTAATAATGCCCGCGGCGCGGCCGCGGCAGGTAGTATTCCTCGTAGTTGTAGACCACGATCACATCGCGGCGCGGCGCGCGGCGGCCGACCCAGTAACGGTGGCGCGGGTGGTGGTGCGAGCGCAGATGGACCCGGCCGTAACGGTGATCGTCCCGCCAGCCGTCATGCTTGCCGCGCTTCCAGCCGTAGTGGTGCCCGCGGTCGTGCCGGTCGTCGTGGCGACGGTAATGCTTGTGCCCGCGGTCGCGGCCATGGCGCCAGTCGCGATCGTCATAGCGCCCGGCGTGACGGCGGTAATGCCTGTGCTCGCCGTCACGACGGTGGCGCCAGTCGCGGTCGCGATAGCGCTCGGCGTGAAGACCGCCCGCCAGCAGGGCTTCTTCGACCGAAGCGGATTCGCCCCGGTCATTGCCCGGCCCGGCAAGCGCTGGCGCTGCGAGGGCGATGCCGAAGACGGCCAGCGCCGTGGCGGCGATCATCCTGATGGGGGTCATTGCGAATCCTCCTGTTCCCGTCCGCAGGCACCGGGGTCTCCGGGCCCTTTCACCGGCTGATACGGGGGCGAGCGCGGCTTCCGTCGCTGCCCGGCAATGTTGACTTGCGCCATTCCCGGCTTCAGGCTCCGGAATCACGGTACCAAGGAGGCTGTCATGATCGTCATGCATATCCTGAAGTTGAAGGGTTCGAATGCCGTCGAGACCATCGCGCCATCGGCTCCCATTTCCGAGGCAGCGGCGATCCTTGCCGAAAAGCGATTCGGCGCCCTGGTGGTCAGCTCCGACGACTCCACGATTTCCGGCATCCTGAGCGAGCGCGACATCGTCCGTGCCCTGGCCCGCGAGGCCGGCGGATGCCTGACGATGCCGGTCAGCAAGCTGATGACCGAAGAGGTCTCGACCTGTGCGCCGTCCGACACTTCGAACTCGGTGCTGGAGCGGATGACAACGGGCCGGTTCCGCCACATGCCGGTGGTCGAGAACGGCAAGATGGTCGGCCTGCTGTCGATCGGCGACGTGGTCAAGGCGCGGATCACCGAGATCGAGCAGGAAAACGCCGCCATGGCCGACATGCTGAGCGGATAATCCGCCGCAAGGCAACGGTTTCGACTTGACCCGCCTGCCCCCGGCATGTTGCGTGTCGGCCCTGAAGGCTGCCGGCACAGGAGAGTCAGTTGCGCACAGGTCTGTATCCGGGGACGTTCGACCCCGTCACGCGGGGGCATACCGACATCATCCGGCGGGCTTCGAAGCTGGTCGACCGGCTGGTGATCGGCGTCGCGATCAACCGCGACAAGGGTCCGCTGTTCTCGCTGGAGGAGCGGGTCGCGCTGATCGAGGGCGAATGCGCCGGCATCAGCGAGGCGACCGGGATGGAGATCGTGGTCTCGCCCTTCGAGAACCTGCTGGTCCAGTTCGCCGAACAGGTCGGCGCCTCGGTGATCATCCGCGGCCTGCGCGCGGTCGCGGATTTCGAGTACGAGTTCCAGATGGTCGGCATGAACCGGGCGCTGAACAACGACATCGAGATGGCCTTCCTGATGGCGGGCGCCCAGCACCAGGCGATCGCCTCGAAGCTGGTCAAGGAAATCGCCCGGATGGGCGGCGACGTGTCGAAATTCGTCTCGCCTGCCGTCCAGGCGGCGCTGCTCAGGCGCTATGGCGTGACCTGAGCGGGGCCGCCGGCGCAGTTCCGGGTTTGACCCGGGAGGCATCAACCGCTAACCCTTCCCCAACCTGACCCAAGAGCGGAGCAACGAATGTTCAGAGCGATTTGCCTGGTGGCTGCCCTGCTGTTCACACTCACAATCCCGGAGGCGAATGCAGTGGATATCAAGGACCCCGAAAACACCCTGGTCATCGAACTCAAATCGGGCGAGGTCGTGATCGAGATGCTGCCCGACGTGGCGCCCCTGCATGTGGACCAGATCAAGATGCTGGCCCGCCAGGGCGAATATGACGGCGTGGCGTTCCACCGCGTGATCGACGGCTTCATGGCGCAGACCGGCGACGTGAAGTTCGGCGACATGAATGACGGCTACAACGCCGGCCGGGCCGGAACCGGCGGCTCGAAACTGCCGAACCTGCCGGCGGAGTTCTCGAAGCTGCCCTTCGACCGCGGCGTCGCCGGGATGGCGCGGGCGCAGGACCCGAACTCCGCCAACAGCCAGTTCTTCATCATGTTCGACGATGGCCACTTCCTGAACAACCAGTACACGGTCTGGGGCCGGGTGATCTCGGGCATGGAGCACGTGGACAACATTAAGCGCGGCGCGGGCTCGTCGGGCTCGGTGACCGATCCCGACCGGATGATCCGCGTGCAGGTCGCCGCCGACCGGTAGGCGCACCGGCGGGGCGCGGGGCCGCCTCGCAACAACGTGAAGCGATTTGCAGGGCGCGGGTTCCCCCCGCGCCCTAAGCTTGCGCCCGGACGGAGGACGCGGAGGAGGACGCCGATGCTCGCAAGGATGATCGCCATTGGCCTGCTGCTGATCTGCCCGCTGCCGGCGCTGGCGCAGGGTATCCCCGGCAGCTGGATTGACGCCTGGCCCGAGACGGACTTCCACCGCATCGAGGTCGATCCACGCGAGATCCTGTCCGGCGGTCCGCAGAAGGACGGGATCCCGGCCATCACCGGGCCGCAGATGATCGAGGCAGCGGCCGAGGAGACGCTCGACCCGCGCGAGCCGGTCATGGTTCTGGCGCTGGAGGGGCAGCGGGCCCGGGCCTATCCGGTGCGCTACCTGATGTGGCACGAAATCGTGAACGACGAGGCGGGCGGCGTGCCGGTGGCGGTGACCTTCTGTCCGCTGTGCAATTCCGGGCTGATCTTCGACCGGCGGCTGGACGGGGTGGTGCTGGAGTTCGGCGTCTCGGGCATGCTGCGCCACTCGGACATGATCATGTACGACCGCCAGACCCACAGCTGGTGGCAGCAGTTCCAGGGCCGCGCCATCGTCGGCACGCTGACGGGCGAGACCCTGACGGCGCTGCCGGCGCTGCTGGAGAGCTGGGAGAGCTACCGGAGCGAGAACCCCGACGGGCTGGTGATGGCCCGGCCCGGCGGCCACATGCGCGCCTATGGAATGAACCCCTACACGGGCTACGACAGCGGGCGCCCGTTCCTGTACCGGGGCGAGGACCCGCCCCATGGCATCCAGCCGCTGGCCCGCGTGGTCCGGGTCGGCAACCGCGCCTGGCCGCTGACCCGGCTGGCCGAGGCGGGCGAGATCACCGAGGCGGGGGTCCGCCTGACCTGGGCCGAAGGCCAGGCCTCGGCGCTGGACACCGGCCGGATCGGCGAGGGCCGCGAGGTGGGCGACGTGCGGGTCACCGACGCGGCCACTGGCGCGCCGGTTGTCCACGAGGTGGTGTTCGCCTTCGCCTTCGACGCCTTCGAGCCCGAGGGGGAGTGGATGCTGGGGCAGTAGGCGGGCGGAGGCTGCGGGGTCGAGCCGGTCACCCTTTGAACAGCAGCCGATCCAGCGCCAGTGTGTCATGGCGCCGGAATGCGATCAGCAGAATGCAGGCCGCGAAGGTGATGCTGGTCGGATAGAAGACATGCGAGTTGAAGACGATCCGGTCGACGCCCGAGATGTACCAGCGGAACGGATCGATGATGGCCCACCAGACGCTGAACGCAGTGTAGCCATTGATGAGTGCCTGCATGGGAAGCACGTATTTGCGCAGCAGCCCCACGACGCAGAGCGCGCCGATGATGACCTCGGCGCCGCCGGCCGCGACGCCCAGCATGGCGCCTGTCGCCTCGTCGACCTCGAAATTGCGCCGGATGGCAAAGGGGGTCTTGGCGGTCACGAGCTTGTTCAAACCGACCCAGACGAGCAGGAATCCGGTCGTGACCCGCAGCAGCAAGAGGCTGATCCGCTGTGCCAGGTTCGACGTGATTGCGCGGTCGAGATTGATCAATGAGACCTCCTGCCAGGCCGCTGCGGCGGGAATGCTGAATGGCGCCGGGCATTACGTTAGCACGGCGGATCAGAAATAACTGCCTCTAGACGCCGCGCGCGCGCGCGGCTAATGCCGCGGCCATGAAACTCTCGGATTTCGACTTCGATCTACCCGAGGCGCTGATCGCGCTGAGGCCGGCGCGCCCGCGCCCGGCGTCGCGGATGCTGGTGGCCCAGGGCGCGGCGACCCATGACAGCCATGTGCGCGACCTCGGCCAGTGGCTGAGGCCCGGCGACATGCTGGTCTTCAACGACACCCGCGTGATCCCGGCGCGGCTGTTCGGCGAGCGCCGCCGCGAGAGCCGCGATGGCAGCGGGGTGGCGAAGATCGAGGCGACGCTGATCCGCCGCGAGGGGCCGGATTGCTGGACCGCGCTGGCCCGCCCGGCGAAGCGGCTGGCCGCCGGGGACCGTATCCGTTTCGGCGCCGGGCTGACGGCAGAGGTGGCCGCGAAGGGCGAGGCGGGCGAGATCAGCCTGGTCTTCGACCGGGCGGGCGCCGCCCTGGACGCCGCCATCGCCGAGGCCGGCGTTATGCCGCTGCCGCCCTACATCGCCCAGCGCCGGGCGGCGGATGCGCGGGACGCCGAGGACTACCAGACCATCTTCGCCCGCCATTCGGGCGCGGTGGCCGCGCCGACCGCCTCGCTGCATTTCGACGAGACCCTGATGGATGCCCTGTCGGCGCATGGCGTCCTGTCGGTGCGCCTGACGCTGCATGTGGGGGCCGGCACCTTCCTGCCGGTAAAGGTGGATGATGTCGCCCAGCACCGGATGCATGCCGAATGGGGCGAGATCACCCCGGAGACCGCCGACGCCGTCAATGCCGCCCGCGCGGCGGGCGGGCGGATCATCGCCGCCGGGACCACGGCGCTGCGGCTGCTGGAGAGCGCCGCCGGGCCGGACGGGCAAATTGCGCCCTTCCAAGCCGAGACCGACATCTTCATCACGCCTGGCTACCGTTTCCGGGCGGTCGACGGGCTGATGACCAATTTCCACCTGCCGCGCTCGACGCTGTTCATGCTGGTCTCGGCATTGATGGGCCGCGAGCGGATGCTGGCGCTCTACGCCCACGCGATCGCCGGGGGCTACCGGTTCTATTCCTACGGCGACAGCTCGCTGCTGCTGCCGGACAAGGTGCCGTGAAAAACCGGCGCCACGTCCTGCCCGCGACATGACACGACGTTTCCGAACAACTGAGCGGTGGCGAATCCGGGCAATCTGACGCCGCGCAACGCCTGACGAAAGACCCCTCCCATGCTCGCCGTTTTCCGCACTTCCTGGGCCCTGCTTCTGGGCATGTTCCTGCTGATGCTGGGCAACGGCATGCAGGGCACCGCGCTGGGCCTGCGCGGCGGCATCGAGGCGTTCGATTCCACCACCATGGGCTTCGTGATGGCCGGATACTTCGCCGGCTTCCTGGGCGGCGCCCAGGCCGCGCCCTGGCTGGTGCGCCGGGTCGGTCATGTGCGGGTCTTCGCGGCGCTGGGCTCGCTGATCTCGGCGGCGTTCATCATCTTCGCCGCCGTCGTCGATCCCATCGCCTGGACGATCATGCGCGTCGTGGTGGGGTTCTGCTTCTCCGGCGTCTACGTGGTGGCCGAGAGCTGGCTGAACGACAGTTCGTCGAACGAGATGCGCGGGCGGACGCTGTCGGCCTATCTGATGATGCAGATGCTGGGCATCATCACCGCCCAGGGCCTGGTCAACGTCGCCGATCCGGGCGGCTACAACCTGTTCGTGATCATGTCGGTGGCGGTGTCGATCTCGTTCGCGCCGATGCTGTTGTCGGCCAGCCCGGCACCGGTGTTCTCGACCACCCGGCGGATGTCGCTGAAGCAGCTGTTCAAGACCTCGCCGCTGGGCTGCGTCGGCACCTTCCTGCTGGGCGCGGTCTTTGCCTGCCAGTTCGGCATGGCGCCGGTCTATGGCACCGCCATCGGGCTGAGCACGGGCGAGATATCGGTCTTCATCGGGGCGATCTATGTGGGCGGGCTGGTGCTGCAATATCCGATCGGCTGGGCGTCGGACCGGATGGACCGGCGCAAGCTGATCGCGATGGTGACGCTGATCGGCGCTGCGGGTTGCCTGATCGCGCTCGTCGCCGGGGTTCGTTCTACGCGCTGGTCGTCTCGGCCTTCCTGATCGGCGGCACCTCGAACCCGCTCTATTCGCTGATCATCGCCCATACCAACGACTTCCTGGACAACGAGGACATGGCCTCGGCCTCGGGCGGGCTGATCGTGCTCAACGGCGTAGGGGCCGCCGGCACGCCGATCCTGGTCGGCTATCTGATGCAGGGAATGGGGGCCTCGATCTATCTGGTCTTCATCGCGCTGATGATGGCCCTGATCGCAGTCTATGCCTTCTACCGGATGACGGTTCGCCCGACGCGCACGACCGCGGAGACCGGACCGCTGGCGCCGATCAGCATGGTCGCCGGCACTCAGGTCTCGGCGGAGATGGCACAGGATTTCGTGGTCGAGCAAGCCGCGGCCAGCGCGGATTCCCCCTGAAACCGCGGCAAAAAACCCACATATGCCCAAAAGACGGGCGGGTGTTGCGGCTTTATTTTGACATCCAACCGGCAACACGCTGCCATTTAACCATCAGACCGCCAGCAGAGCGGGAGCAGGCGACGGAGGCAGATCATGGGAACCGCAATGGAACCCGAAGCAGAAGAAGTCATCCGGTTCTGGCTGGAGGAGGTCGGACCCGGGAACTGGTATGAATCCAACCCGCAACAGGACGGCGCGATCCGCGAGCGCTTCGAGGCGCTTTGGCGCCGGGCCGGGGACGGCGAGCTGGACCGCTGGATCCTGACGGCGCGCGGGGCGCTGGCGCTGATGATCCTGCTGGACCAGTTCCCGCGCAACATGTTCCGCGGCACGGCCGCCGCCTACCGGACCGACTGCCGGGCGCTGAAGATCGCCAAGCAGGCGATCGCACGCGGCCACGACCGGGCGACGCCGGAACCCGAGCGGCAGTTCTTCTACCTGCCGCTGATGCATTCCGAGGTACTGCCCGACCAGGAGCGCTGTGTCCGGCTGATCAAATTGGCGATGCCCGAGACCGGCCACCGGAACCTGGACAGCGCACGGCGCCATCGCGAAGTGATCCGCAAGTTCGGCCGCTTCCCCAGCCGCAACGCGCCGCTGGGCCGGCACGATACCGAGGCCGAGCGGCAGTACCGGGCCAGCGGCGGCTACATGGCCTGACGGGCGGTTTCCCGAATCACCCTGCGCCCCGGCGCCCCTCCCTTGCCTGCCCCGCGGACCGGGGCGGGCAATATTTCTGCGCTCCAGACACCCGAAGCGATGGAAAACTGCGCCCGAGGCCGCGGAGCCGACGTGGTATTTCCTGCTTTTTTGCCGCGCCCGGCCAAAAGCGCGCATTGATTGCGTTACGCCCACCGCTGCCCTTAACCTGCCAGAAAGACAGCCTCCAGGAGAGACCGCATGAGCACCAGCTTCGACCTTGTCGTCATCGGCGCCGGCCCCGGCGGCTATGTTGCCGCAATCCGGGCGGCCCAGCTTGGCCTGAAGACCGCCATCGTCGAGCGCGAGCATCTGGGCGGCATCTGCCTGAACTGGGGCTGCATCCCCACCAAGGCGCTGCTGCGCTCGGCCGAGGTGTTCCACCTGATGCACCGGGCCAAGGATTTCGGGCTGAAGGCCGATGGCATCGGCTATGACCTGGATGCGGTGGTCAAGCGCTCGCGCGGGGTCGCCAAGCAGCTCAATTCGGGCGTCGGGCACCTGCTGAAGAAGAACAAGGTCACCGTGGTGATGGGCGCCGCCAGCCTGCCCGCCAAGGGCAAGGTTTCGGTCAAGACCGACAAGGGCGCCGAGGATCTGGTGGCGAAGAACATCATCATCGCGACCGGCGCGCGGGCCCGAGAGCTGCCGGGGCTCGAGGCCGACGGCGACCTGGTCTGGACCTACAAGCACGCGCTGGTGCCGCCGCGGATGCCGAAGAAGCTGTTGGTGATCGGCTCGGGCGCCATCGGCATCGAGTTCGCCAGCTTCTTCAACACGCTGGGCGCCGACACCACGGTGGTCGAGGTGCTGGACCGGGTGCTGCCGGTCGAGGACGCCGAGATCTCGGCCTTCGCCAGGAAGGCGTTCGAGAAACAGGGCATGAAGATCATGGAGAAGTCCATGGTCAAGCAGCTCGACCGCGGGAAGGGCAAGGTCACGGCGCATATCGAGACCGGCGGCAAGGTCGAGAAGATGGAGTTCGACACGGTGATCTCGGCGGTCGGCATCGTCGGCAATGTCGAGGGGCTGGGGCTGGAGGCGCTGGGGGTCAAGGTCGACCGGACCCATGTGGTGACCGATGCCTATTGCCGGACCGGGGTCGAGGGGCTCTACGCCATCGGCGACATCGCCGGCGCGCCCTGGCTGGCACACAAGGCCAGCCACGAGGGCGTGATGGTGGCCGAGCTGATCGCCGGCAAGCACGTGCACCCGGTGAAGCCCGAATCCATCGCCGGCTGCACCTATTGCCACCCGCAGGTCGCCAGCGTCGGTCTGACCGAGGCCAAGGCCAAGGAGAAGGGGCTGAAGGTCAAGGTCGGCCGCTTCCCCTTCATCGGCAACGGCAAGGCCATCGCGCTGGGCGAGTCCGAGGGCATGATGAAGGTGGTGTTCGACGCGGGCTCGGGCGAACTGCTGGGCGCCCACATGATCGGCGCCGAAGTGACCGAGCTGATCCAGGGCTACGTGGTGGGCCGGCAGCTGGAGACCACCGAGGAGGACCTGATGCACACGGTCTTCCCGCACCCGACCTTGAGCGAGATGATGCACGAGGCGGTGCTGGACGCCTATGGTCGGGCGATACACTTCTGAGGCGCGCGCCCCTCTCCCCCCAACCCGATCGAACGGCGGGGGAGAGATGGAGAGGGGGGGGACGCCGCAGGCGTTCCCCGCGCCGCGCCCCACCGCGCGCTCCCCGCACTATCCGCGCAACACCCCCGCCGCCGGGCTATCCTCCGCGCCCCCGACTGCGCCAGGAGGCCGCCCCATGCCCGACACCACCCCCGACACCATCCACCGCATCCCGCTGACCGAGATAGACGCCGAGGCGCTCAGCCACGACCGCACGGCGGTGGACGAGGCCGCGCTCGACGAGCTCCGCCTCTCCATCTCCGCCAACGGCCTGCGCATGCCGGTCGAGCTCTGGAC
>DATHZU010000225.1:0-7312 GCA_035458445.1 Thermohalobaculum sp.
GCGGGCGGCCTCGCGCTCGCGCGAGAGGTCGGCGATGGCAAAGCCCGCGGCCTCGGCGGCGGCGCGGGCGGCTTCCTTGTCGTCCCAGCACAGGGCCTCGGCGCCCCCGGCCTGCAAGGCCCGGGCCGCGGCGAGGCCGGAGCGGCCGAGCCCCAGAACCCCGACGCGCTGGCCGGCATATGCGGGGAGGGGGATCATTTCCCCTCCGAAAGTAATTTGAGGACCTGCTGTTCCAACTCGTCGCTGAATGCGAAAGCGTAGCCTCCGCCAGGCGAACACGGGTGGTCTAGGAGTTCGGGATGAAAGCCATCAGCCCCGTCGGCGAAGCAGTTTCCATCCCCCTGACGGTGACAACCCATGCCCCACTGCATCTCGGCGGGAACGATACCGACAATGTAGGAATGACCGATAGCCGCGGTACTGCTCTCATTGTTGTGTACTCTGTCCGGATCTCCTCCCCGCCAAATGACGCGCCATTCATCGCGGTGCGGGCCCTTGTAGGTGCGCGCAGTCTTGAAGGTGAGAAACGCCGTGCGGCGGACGCCGAAATTGTCCGCGTGCTTCGCGTAGGGACCGTGCTCGGCCTTCAGCAGCACGGCGAGCGCGACGGTGTCCGCCATCTGAAGGTGATCTGGTTTTGGTACCCCCGGCACAAAGCAGGCCGTCGCCGGACCGGCAATGGCGAGACCAATGACCAGCGCTGCCAGGAACCCGCGCATCCTCACCTCAGCTTCAGCGTGGCCAGGCCGATCAGGGCCAGGATGACGGCGATGATCCAGAAGCGGATGACGATGGTGGGCTCGGCCCAGCCCTTCTGCTCGAAGTGATGGTGGATCGGGGCCATGCGGAAGACCCGCTTGCCGGTCAGCTTGAAGCTGGCGACCTGGACGATGACGCTGACCGCTTCCAGCACGAACAGGCCGCCGATGATCGCCAGCACGATCTCGTGCTTGGCCGCCACCGCGATGGCGCCGAGCGCGCCCCCGAGCGCCAGCGAGCCGGTGTCGCCCATGAACACCATGGCGGGCGGCGCGTTGTACCAGAGGAAGCCGAGGCCGGCGCCGATCAGGGCGGCGCAGAAGACCGCGATCTCGCCGGTGCCGGGCACGTAGGAGAGCTGCAGGTACTCGGTGAAGTCGGAGCGCCCCACCACATAGGCGATGATCCCCAGCGAGCCCGCCGCGATCATCACCGGCATGATCGCCAGCCCGTCCAGCCCGTCGGTCAGGTTCACCGCATTGGCCGAGCCCGCGATCACCAGCATGGCGAAGGGGGCGTAGAACAGCCCGGCATTGATCGCCAGCTCCTTGAAGACCGGCAGAGGGATCGTGTTCTGCAGTTCGGCGGGCTGGATCGCGGTGGCCCAGATCGCGGCGCCGAGGGCGATCGCCAGGCCGATGCCCAGGCGGATCTTGCCCGAGACCCCCCGGTGCGAGAACTTGCGGACCTTGGAGAAATCGTCGGCGAAGCCGATGGCGCCGAAGCCCGCGGTCACCAGCACCACGATCCAGACGAAGCCGTTGTCGAGCCGCGCCCAGAGCAGCGTCGAGACCAGGAGCCCGCCCAGGATCATCACTCCGCCCATCGTGGGCGTGCCGGCCTTCTCGAGGATATGGCGCTGCGGGCCGTCGTCGCGGATCGGCTGGCCCTTCTTCTGCATCCGGCGCAGCCATTCGATGATCGGGCGGCCGAACAGGAAGGCGAAGACCAGCGCGGTCATGAAGGCCGCGCCCGAGCGGAAGGTGATGTAGCGGAACAGGTTGAGCGCGCCTTCCGCCCCCGCCAGTTCGACGAACAGATAATGCAGCATCAGCCTTCCTCTCGCGCCTGCGGGTCGAGGGCGGTGCCGAGCGACTTGACCGAATCGACCACCCGCCGCATCGCCATTCCGAGTGAGCCCTTGACCATGCACACATCGCCCGCGTCAACCACCCGGCGGGCGCGCTCGGCGAGTTTCGCGCTGTCCTCGAACCAGTCGCCGCGCTTGGCGGGCGGCAGGGCGTCGTACATGGCGCGCATGCAGGGGCCGGCCAGGTAGACGGCGTCGATGCCGTCGAGCTCGGGCAAGGCGGCGAGCCCGGCATGGAGCGTCTTCTCGGTCGGCCCCAGTTCCAGCATGTCGCCGAGGAAGGCGAGGCGGCGGCCCTGGGCGACGCGGCCGGTATCGTGGGTCACCGGGCTGGCGGCCAGCACCGCCAGCGCCGCGCGCATCGAGGCGGGGTTGGCGTTGTAGCTGTCGTCGATCAGGGTGAAGTTGCCGTCCAGCCCCGCGGGGCCGAGTTCGATGCGCCAGCGCCGGCCGCGGCCCTCGGGCGGGGTCCAGGCCGCCATCGCCAGACCGGCCCGGGCGATGTCGCCGCCAACGGCGCGCACGGCGCCGAGCGCGGCGACGGCGTTCAGGGCGAAATGGGCGCCGGGCGCGCCGAGCTTGAAGGTGATCGGCAGCTCGCCGATCTGCGCCTGCACCACGGTCGCGGTGGCGCAGATCGAGGCCCGCCCCAGCACCAGGTCGGTGTCGCCGGTGCCGAAGCCGAGGATCCTAGCCCCGCCGGCCTGGGCGGCGAGGCGGTCGAAATGGGCGTTGTCGCGGTTGAGGATCGCGGTGCCGCCGGGTTCCAGCCCGGCGAAGACCTCGGCCTTGGCGTCGGCGATCTGCTCGACCGAATCGAAGGCGGCCAGATGCACCGGCTCGACCGTGGTGATCAGCGCCACATGGGGGCGGGCGAGGCGCGACAGCGGCGCGATCTCGCCGGGGTGGTTCATCCCCATCTCGATCACCGCGAACTCGGTATCCGCGGGCATCCGCGCCAGCGTCAGCGGCACGCCCCAGTGGTTGTTGAAGCTTTTCTCGGCGGCGTGGACCCGGCCCTGGCAGCCGAGCATGGCGCGGAGCATCTCCTTGGTCGAGGTCTTGCCGACCGAGCCGGTGACGGCGATCACCCGGGCGGCGCTGCGGGCACGGGCGGCGGCGCCGAGGCGGCCGAGCGCCGCGAGGGTGTCGTCGACCAGCAGCAGCGGCGCATCGGGCGCCACACCCTCGGGGACGCGCGCGACCATGGCGGCCCCTGCCCCGGCTTCCAGCGCCCCGGCGACGAAGTCGTGGCCGTCGCGGTTCTCGCCTTCGAGCGCCACGAACAATTCGCCGGGGGCGATGCTGCGGGTGTCGATCGAGACGCCGGTGACGCCTTCCCAGCCGCCTTGGGCGGTGCCGGAGGTGGCGGCGGCGGCCTCGGCCGCGGTCCAGAGCCAGCCGCCGGTCATTTGCCCGCCTCCAGCCCGTCGAGGGCGCCGACCGAGGCGCGGGCCTGGTCGGCGTCGTCGAATGGCAGGACCTGGCCCTTGACCTCCTGGCCCTGCTCGTGGCCCTTGCCGGCGATCAGCAGGCAGTCCGAGGGGTCCTTCAGGGCGTCGACCCCGGCCAGGATGGCGGCGGCGCGGCCGCCGATCTCGGAGGCACGCGGACAGGCAGCCATCACCGCGGCGCGGATCGCCGCCGGGTCCTCGCTGCGGGGGTTGTCGTCGGTGACGATGGCGATATCCGCGCGGCTGGCGACAGCCTCGCCCATCAGCGGGCGCTTGCCGGGGTCGCGGTCGCCGCCGGCGCCGAAGACCACCGCCAGCCGGCCGTGGCAATGGGGCCGGAGCGCGTCGATGGCGGTGGCCAGCGCATCCGGCGTATGGGCGTAGTCCACATAGATTGCGGCGCCGTTGGCGCGGCGGGCCACCAGCTCCATGCGGCCGCGCACGCCGGTCAGGCCCGGCAGGGCATCGAAGACCTGCGACGGCGCGATGCCGGTGGCGATGGCAAGCCCTGCGGCCAGCGCCACGTTCTGGGCCTGGAAGCTGCCGACCAGCTTGAGCTCGGCCTTGCGCACTTCGCCCTGCCAGCCGAGGTCGAGCCGCTGGCCGTCGGGGCGGAAGCGGGTGTCGAGGATGGCTAGGTCGGAGCCGATGACGCGGCCGACCGAGATCACCTTCAGATCGTTGCCCTCGGCGGCCCTGCGCGCCTCGGCATAGGCCGGGTCGTCGGCGTTCAGCACCGCGGTGCCGCCGGGGCGGATCACCTCGGAGAACAGCCGCAGCTTGGCGGCCACGTAATCCTGGTGGCTGGGGTGATAGTCCATGTGGTCGCGGGTGATGTTGGTCAGCCCGCCCGCCATCAGGCGCACCCCGTCGAGGCGATGCTGGGCGAGGCCGTGGCTGGAGGCCTCCATCGCCGCGTGGGTGCAGCCCTTCGCCGCCAGCCGCGCCAGCAGCGCGTGCAGCGTGATCGGCTCGGGCGTGGTGTGGGCCAGCGGTTCGTCGAAGCCCTCGCCCTCGACCCCGGTGGTGCCGAAGGCGGCGGCGCGGTGGCCCGAGGCGGCCCAGATCTGGCGCAGGAAATGCGCCGTCGAGGTCTTGCCGTTGGTGCCGGTGACGGCGGCCATCACCCCGGGCTGGGCGCCGTAGAACAGCGCCGCGCTGCGGGCGAGGACGGCGCGCGGCTCGCCGGTGACGAAGACCGGGACCGGCAGGCCGCCGAGGTCGCCCTGGATCGTCCGGACCCCGGCCGGGGTGGCAACGACGGCCAGCGCGCCCTGGCGCACCGCGTACTGGACGAAGCTGGCGCCGTCGAGCCGCGTTCCGGGCATGGCGAAGAAGACGAAGCCGTCGCGGACCGCGCGGCTGTCGACCGCGAGGCCCGCGACCGGGGCCTTCGGATCCGGGGCCGGACCCTCGGCGGCCAGCGCCGTCAAGCCCAGCCCGCCCAGGGTCCGCGCGGGGTGGATGGGGCTAGAATGCATCACCATCCCTCCCCCGTCACTGCGTGCTGGCGGCGATGGTCGCGACGGGGCCGGTGACTTCCGGCACGATCGGGCGCATCCCGAGCAGCGGCGCGATCCGCCCGATGGCGGCGGCGGTGACGGGAACCGCGGTGCGGCTGGCCTCTCGCACCGGCCGGGTGCCCGAGCGGTCGACCGGCTCGTCGAGCGAGATCACCATGGCGTATTTCGGGTTCGAGGTCGGGAACACCGAGGCGAAGCTGGCGATGACCCGGTCGCGGTAGTAGCCGCCGCCCGGCCGCGCCTTGTCGGCGGTGCCGGTCTTGCCGCCGACCTCGTAGCCCGGCAGGTTGGTGCGCCGCCCGGTGCCGCGGGTCACCACTTCGCGGATGATCCGCATCATCTGGCGCGCGGTCTCGGGCGAGAACACCTGCTCGCCGGGCTCGGCACCGCCCTTGACCAGGGTCGGGCTGACCCGGCGCCCGCCATTGGCGAGCGTCGCGAAGGCGGCGGCGAGATGCACCGGCGAGGCGGCGAGGCCATGGCCGAAGGAGATGGTCATCGATGACAGGTCCGTCCATTTCGGCGGCAGCAAGGGCGCCGCTCCACGGGCTTCGGCCAGCTCCAGCGGCAGCGGATCGAAGAAGCCCAGGCGCTTGAAATAGTTCTTGAGCTTCGGGGTGCCAAGCCCCAGCGCCAATCGCGCGACGCCGACATTCGACGAGCGCACGACGATATCGGTTACCGTCATCTCGGGCGGCATGCGGTGCATGTCGCGGATGCGGTAGCGCCCGAAGCTGATCGCCGAGCCGGTCTCGATCAGCGTCTCGGGCCCGGCGATGCCGGATTCCAGCGCGAAGGCGGCGGTCAGAACCTTGAAGGTCGAGCCCAACTCGTAGGTCCCCTGGGCGGCCCGGTTGAAGCGCGGGTTGTGCTCGGCGGCGCCGTTGAACGGCGCGGGGGGCAGGTTGGGGTCGAAATCAGGCAGCGAGACCAGGGCCAGGATCTCGCCGGTATGCACGTCCATCAGCACCCCGGCGGCACCCTTGGCCTCGAATTGCTGGATGCCGTCGGCCAGCACGTCGCGCATGGCGTTCTGGACCGCGAGGTCCAGCGACAGCGCCAGCGGCTCGGCGAATTTCGCCGGGTCGCGCAGGCGCTCATCGAAAAAGCCCTCGACGCCGCCGGCGCCGACCAGCTCGGCATAGCGCACGTCCTCGCTGGCGGCGCGGACATTGCCGACGATATGGGCCATGGTGCGCCCGGCTGGGTAGACGCGCATGATCCGCGAGCCGAACATCAGCCCGGGCTGGCCGAGGTCGAGCACCTGCTGGCGCTGGCGCGGCGTGATCGGGCGCTTGACCCAGACGAATTTCGGCGACCGGGTCAGGGCCTTCTTCAGATCGGCGGCGGTCATGTCCGGGAACACCCCGACGAGTTCCTGGGCGACCTGGTCGACATCCCTGATATCGCGGGGATCGGCATAGAGCGAAAAGGCCGGCAGGTTGGCGGCCAGAACGCTGCCGTTGCGGTCGGTGATCTCGCCGCGCACCGGGGTGCCGGCACCGCCGTCGCGCGCGAAGCGCGGCTCGGCCGGCTCCTCCAGCGCCATGGTGCCCATGCGGAAGCCGACGGCGGCATAGACCAGAAGGAAGGCGAAGATCACCAGGATCAGCCGCCAGTCGTCGCGCGGCCGCGTGGTGCCGGTGCGCCGGCGCGGCGCGTTCGCCGGGCCCTGCGCGGCCGGCAGCGCCGAGAGAACCGGGGGGATCGGCGCGCCGGTCATTGGGTGTTCCGCCGGACGGGACGCGGCGGCGGCATCGGGGCCTCGGCCTGGGCCAGGGTCTGGGTCTCGGTCTCGGGTGCGGGCGCGGCGCCGACGGTGGCGATCGCGTCGGCGATCGCCGCGGCCAGGATTTCCTCGTCCGAGGCGGCCTCGGTTGCGAGTGCCGGCGCCTGCATCCACTCCGACGGGCGCGGCGGGAAGGGCACCGCCGCCACGTCGTCGAAATGCTGCGGACCCATGGGTTCCAGTTGCAGCTGATCGTTGCTTGCCTCGACCAGCCGGCGCAGGCGCTCGGGCCGGTTGAGATAGGCCCATTCGACCCGCAGGATGTTGGTTGCCTCGCGCTCGGCGGCGATCCCGGCGCGCAGGTCGTCGATCCGCTCGAGCGCCAGCTTGGTGCGGTAGTTGATGTGATAGGTCCAGGAGGCGGCGGCGACGACCGCGGCCATGGAGAGGGCGAATCCGATCCGGCTCACCGGGGGCCTCCCGCAGCGATGCGCGCTGCCGAGGGCGCCGGCGGCAGGCCCAGGCGGGCGGGATCGGGCGCGACGGCGGGGGCGGAACTGCGGACGGCCCAGCGCAGCCGGGCGGACCGGGCGCGGGGGTTGCGCGCCAGCTCGGCGGCGCCGGCCTCGACGGCGCGGGGCGGGCGGGCATAGCGCGGCGGCGGCGGCTGGCGGGCGGGCGCGTGGCGCGAGCCCTGCCCCTCCTGCCCGCCGGCGACCTGGAAGTAGCGCTTGACGATGCGGTCCTCCAGCGAGTG
>DATHZU010000226.1:0-6289 GCA_035458445.1 Thermohalobaculum sp.
GGGGCAGCACGCCGGCGGCGATGGCGGCGCGCAACTCGCCCAGGGCGGCGCACTGGCTGACCCGGTCGCAGACATAGAGGTCGGCGGCGACCAGGGCGTGGGGGTCGATCTCGTTCTTCTGCGACATGTCCGAGCCCATGGCGGTGATGTGCAGCCCCGGATGCAGCCAGTCGGCGCGCAGGATCGCCTCGCGGGCGGGGGTGGTGGTGACGACGAGCTGGCTTTCGGCCACCACCTCGGCCGGGTCCTCCATGGCCACCGCCTCGATCCCGTTGGTTACCGCGATATCTTCGGCGCAGGCCCGGGCCTTCGCCGGGTCGCGGCCCCAGACCAGAACCCGCTTGAAGGGGCGGACCAGCAGCGCCGCCTCGATCTGCAGCCGCGCCTGCAGGCCGGTCCCCAGCACGCCCGCCGTCGTCACCTCTCGTGGGGCGAGGTGCCGGGCGGCGACCGCGCCGGCGGCGGCGGTGCGCAGGTCGGTCAGGAAACCGTTGTCCAGCAGCAGCGCCTCGACCATGCCGGTCGTGGCCGAGAACAGGGTCATCAGCCCGTTCAGGCTGGGCAGGCCCAGTTTCTGGTTGTCGTAGTAGCCGGTCGAAACCTTGATGGCGAAGCCGTCGAAGCCTGGGATATAGGCGGTCTTCACGTCCACCTCGCCATGCACCTCGTCGATTTCCATCGACATGATCGGCGGCATGATCACCTTGCCCGAGGCCAGCGCCTTGAAGGCGTCCTCGACCACCTGAACGGCCTCGAGGTCCAGCGCCATGCAGGCACGCAGTTCGGCCTCGGTCAGGATGAAGATGTCACGCATTGGTGCCTCCCACGGTCAGGTCGCCGAGTTGCACGGGGTGGCCCGCGACGATGGCGGCGAATTGCTCCGGGCCGATGGAGCGGCCCGAGAGGATGAAGGCGGTGGGGCCGTCGAGCTTGAGCTTGCCGGCAAGGACCGCGGCGTGGGAGACTGCGCTTGCGCCCTCGGCGATCAGCCGGTCCTCGAGGATCAGGGCGCGCAGGCCGCGGTAGATCTCGTCCTCGGTCACCAGCAGGGTCTCGTCGATCAGGTCGCGGCACAACGCGAAGGTCAGACGGTTCTTCAGGCCGATGCCGCCGCCCAGGCTGTCGGCCAGCGAGGGCAGCTCGACCACGTCCACCGGGTGGCCGGCGCGGAGGCTGTCATACATGGCCGCGCCCCGGTCCATGGTGATTCCGACGATGCGGACCGCGGGATTGATCGCCTTGGCGGCCAGGGCGATGCCGCCTGCCAGCCCGCCGCCGGAGAGCGGGATCACGATGTTGGCGAGGTCCGGGCGTTGCTCGAACAACTCCAGCCCGATGGTGCCCTGCCCGGCCACGATGGCCGGGTGGTCGAAGGGCGGGATGTCGATCATGCCCTCCTCGGCGGCCAGCCGGTCGACCTCGATCTGGGCGTCGTCCTGGCTGCGGCCGATACGGCGCACCTCGGCGCCTAGCGCCTCGATCGCCGCGACCTTGACCGGGGGAACAAGCTCCGAAAGGCAGACAACGGCCCGCACCCCCGCCGCCCGCGCCGCATAGGCGACCGCACGGCCGTGGTTGCCGGTCGACGAGCAGACGACGCCGCAGTCCCTCTCGGCGGCCGAGAGCTGAAGGATCGCGTTTGCCGCGCCCCGCAGCTTGAATGCGCCGGTCGGCTGGGCGATCTCCAGCTTCAGCAGCACCTCGGCGCCGGCGCGGGCGCTGATCGCCGAGGGCACCAGCGGCGTCTCGGCGGCGATGCCGCGGATGCGCTTTCGCGCGGCGATGACGTCGCGCAATCCGATCTCGAACAAGCCTGTCCCCTTCGCGTTTGCCCCGGCCACTCTGGCCGGGGCATGGCGCCGCGGTCAAGCCGTGCGCGCGCGGCCGAGAAGCGCGATCAGGCCCAGCAGGATCACGCAGACAACGGATGTCGCGGCAATCGGCATGGCAAATCCGCCGGTCAGGTCCGACAGTGCCCCAAGCGTCAGCGGCCCCAGCACGCCGCCGATCTCGGCAGTGGTGAAGAAAAGCCCCCCGGCAAGCCCAAGCCGCGCCTTCGGCACGCCGGGCGTCTCCATCAGCAGCAGGATCGCCACGGTCATCATCGAGCTGCGGGCGACCCCCTGCAGGATCAGCCCGACCGCCAGCCACGGACCGGGCATGGCATGCAGCAGCAGGCTCGAGATCAATGCCGCGCCGAACAGCAGCGCCATCACCCGCTGCCGCCGGTCTGGCGTCGCAAGGCGCGGGATGATCAGCGCGCCGATCACCCCGACCACGGTCGGCAACGAGGCCCAGTAGCCCGCCAGCGCCGGGCTGAGGCCGCGCGAGCGCAGGATCTCGGGCAGCCAGTTGTTGAGGCCGTGATTGAAGAAGAAGATGCCGATGCTCATGGCCAGCACCAGCCGGACCTGCCCCAGACGCAGGATCCCGGCAAAGGCGGCGAGATCGAATTTCTTGCCTTCGGCGGGCCGGGAATCCGCCGCGCGGGCCAGCGGATGGCTGGCGATCGCCAGCCACACCACCCCGCAGGCGACCGCGAAGCCCGCATAGAGGAACAGCACCATTCGCCAGTCCTGCCCGGTCAGCGGCATCAGCACGCCATTGGTCAGGCTGAGCGCGGCGATCCCGCCCAGCGACGGGCCGGTGATGTAGAGCCCCATGGCGGTGCCGCGGCTCGGCCCCTCGAACCACTGCGCGATCAGCTTCGGCGCGCCGATCGAGATCAACGGCCCGCCGATTCCGAACAAGCCGACGGCGGCGAACAGCGCCAGCTCGTTCCCGGCGAGCCCCCGCGCGACACCCGAAGCGGCGATGATCAGCGCCGCCAGCATCAGGGCGACCCGCGTCCCCAGCCGGTCGAGCAGCATCCCGCAGGGAACCGCGGCGGCGATATAGACCAGCGGCCAGGCGCCCAGGATGGCCCCCATGGCGGCGTAGCCGATACCGAGCTCGGCGGTGATCGGCGCCACCAGCGGCGCCATCGAGGCGGTGGTCAGGCCAAAGCAGAAATACACCAGCCAGACGCCCCCCAGCACCGCCCAGCGATAGGCGGTGTCCGGCGCGTCCCCCAGGGCGGTCTCTGCGGTCATCGGGCGGTGTTAGCAGCGCGCGGCACCGGGCCGCAATGCGCAACGGGGCGGCGCGGCGCAGCTATTCGCAGGGTGATTTCAGCCGCGCGGCAATGCGGAACTCTCGGGCCCCTGCGCCGGTCAGGGCGAGGCGCCACCGCTTCGCCGGTATCTCGGTTCCGCGCGCCGTGGTGTAGGGCCCAAGCTCGAGCATCCAGCCGCCGTCCTCGCCCCGTGTCAGGGTCCCGAAGGCCATCGAACCGTCGGCGAACTCGGCCGCACAGCCGCCCTCGGTGGCGTCTCCCTGCACGGTCCCGCGGGCTCCGGGGTAGAGATGCGACGCGCGCGCCGACAGGATCAGCCCGGCCGCGGGGCGCCCGTCATTCGTCACCGAACATCGGCTCCGGCAGATCGGCCGGGTTCCAGCCGAACAACTCGAAGGTGCGCGCCATGTGTTCGGGCAACGGAGCATGGAACGTCATCTGCCGGCCGGTCACCGGATGGGGGAAGCTCAGCCGCGCGGCATGCAGGTGCAGTTTGCGGCTGAGCGCGCCGCCGAGGCCCGCGCCCCAGCCGGAACCCTCGTTGACCTGCCCGCGTCCGCCATATTTGCCGTCGCCGGCGATCGGGCAGCCGATCTCGGCCATGTGGGCGCGGAGCTGGTGGGTGCGGCCGGTGACAGGTTTCATCGCCACCCAGGCGGCGCGGCTGCCCGCCTGCTCGATGACGCGGTAATCCGTGGTCGCGGCCTTGGCGCCCTCGGTGGCCTTGACCTCATCGGGATGGACGATCCGCATCCGCTCGCCCTCGCCCTTGCCGCCGGCCTTGACCAGGCCGTAGCGGATCGTGCCGGCCTGCGGGTCGGGCCGCCCGGCGACCACCGCGAAGTAAATCTTCTCGACGGCACGCGAGCGGAACAGCCGCGCCAGGGCCACGGCCGCGGCCCCGGTGCGCGCCAGCACCAGCAGGCCGGAGGTATCCTTGTCGAGCCGGTGCACCAGCCGGGGATCGTCGGCGCGCCCGAAGCGCAGCGCCTCCAGCAGGGTTCCCAGGTGCCGGGCCTGGCCGCTGCCGCCCTGCACGGCCAGGCCGGGCGGCTTGTTCAGCACGATCATGTGATCGTCGCGCCAGACCACCGCCTGCCTGATCTCACGCGCCTCGTCATCGGAGGGACCGGCGGGTTCGCGCGGGGACACGGCTCCGGTCTCGGGCGGGGGGTCGGGCAGCGGCGGCACGCGGACCACCTGCCCCGGGCCGATGCGGGTCGAGGTCTTCACCCGGCCGCCATCGACGCGGATCTCGCCCTTGCGGCACAGCTTTTCCAGCCGCCCCTGATTGACCTGCGGAAACTGGCGCCGGAACCAGCGGTCGAGGCGCTGTTCGGCCTCGTCCGGGCCGACGGTCAGTTGCCGCACGCCGGTCATTGCCCCCAGACTCCGCGCGCCAGCGCCAGCCCCAGCCACAGGCCGCCGATCGACAGCAGGACCGAGCCGCCGATATAGCTCGCCGCCGCCAGGTTGCGGCCGCGCTCGATCAGGAACAGCGCGTCCAGCGAGAAGGCCGAGAAGGTGGTGAAGCCGCCCAGCACGCCGGTCATCAGGAAGGGCGCGAACCGCCCCCACGACCCCGGGAACCGCTCCATCATCGCCACCGCCGCGACGCCCATGATCAGCGAGCCCAGCACGTTCACGATCAGCGTGCCATAGGGGAAGCCCAGGCCCAGCAGTTGCCCGGCCCAGCGGACCACTGCCCAGCGGAGCGTCGCCCCGATGGCGCCGCCCGCCGCCACTGCGAGAATTACCGTGGGCATGGGCCCCTCCGTTCCGTCCAGACCGCACTGGTGGCTGCAGACGGGCGAAAGGTCAAGAGGCGACCGCGGAGGGCGCTGGCCGCGGTCCCGTCGCAATCGGCCCCGAACTGAAGTATGATTCCCGGAGTTCGCCACTCCGGCAAAAGGAGGATTTCCATGGCCCGCAAGCTTCCCGATCCCGTCATCGTCGTGCCTGGCGTGACCGCGACCTATCTGCGCGATCTCTACCCTCTGCCGCCCGAAACGATCTGGACCGTGCTGAAGCAGGATTTCGGCCGGGCGCAGATGCATCCCGACGATCCGCGCTACGAGGCGAAGCAGCCGGCGACGGTGCGCCCCGATCAGCTCTACGAGATCGCCTACGAGTCGCTGATCGAGGAAATGCGCCACGACCTTTCCAAGGACCCGGACCAGCCGGTGCCGGTGTTTCCCTTCGGCTATGACTGGCGCCACCCGTTGAAACTGACCGAGGCGACCCTCGCCGCCTTCATCGACGAGGTGATCGACCGCACCAAGCTGCTGCGCCACTATCACAAGGACGGATATGGCGATGCGCCGCGCGTGAACCTGGTCGGCCACTCCATGGGCGGGCTGGTAATCGCCGGTTATGTCGAGCGCTTCGGGGCCGCCAAGGTGAACAGGATCGCGACCCTGGCGACGCCCTTCAACGGCTCGTTCGAGGCGATGGTGAAGATGGCCACCGGCACCGCGAACATCGGCGGCTCGCAGCCCAGCTCGCGCGAGCGCGAGGCGGCGCGGGTGACGCCGTCGCTGTATCACCTGCTGCCGGACTTCGATACCGGCATCATCGTGGCCCGCGGCGCCAACCTGCCGGCATCGACCTTCGATCCGGGGCTGTGGCAGCCCTCGATCATCGAGACGATCATCGATTATTTCGTGCGCTATGGCGTGGACCCCGGCAAGGACGAGGCCGTGCAGCGCGAGCGGGGCGAGGCGCTGTTCGCCACGCTGCTGGCGACCGCTGCGGCGCACCGGCGGCGGACCGACGGGCTGAAGCTGGATGCCAAGGGTTTCTCGGCGGACCGGTGGCTCTGCGTCGTCGGGGCCGGAACCGACACCCGGGTCCAGATGACCGTCAAGTCCGTCCGCGGCAAGCCGGCCTTCGTGCTGACCCGCGACGACCGGCTGGACAAGTGGGGCGACAACGATCCGGAGACCGCGAAGCTGACAGGCGACGGCACGGTGCATTTCAAGGGCGCCGTCCCCGCCTTCCTGCCCTACGAGAGCCTGGTCTGCGTCACCCCGGACGACTACGGCTACTGGGAGCTCCAGGACCGGACAACGACCAAGCTGGCGGGCTTCCACGGCATCCTGCCGAACATGAACATGCTGCACCGGATGCTGGTGCGGTTCTTCGCCGACAGGACCGACCCGATGGGCAACACCT
>DATHZU010000227.1:0-2043 GCA_035458445.1 Thermohalobaculum sp.
CCGCTCGCGCCTGCCGGTGCGCCGTCGCCGCCCCCGCTTCGCCTTGCGCTGCGCAAGCTGGCGCGGAAGGCCGGCGCGCCGGCCTGTCGGGCTATAGGCGTGGCGGTAGATGGACTCGGCACAGACGCTGTGGTCCAATCCCTCCAGTTCCATCCGCCCCGCGATCTGCTCCGGCGACCATCCCATGGCAAGGCGGTCCTCGATGTGTTTGCGCAGGCGGGTGGAACGCTCGATCTGCGATCCCCTCAGCTTGCGCGCCCAGGCCAGGCGATCCGCACCGTCCGGGCGGTCCCCCGCCACGTTGCTGTTGCGCTCGAGCTCGCGGTAGATCGTCGACCGGTGTCGCCCGAGACGGCGTGCCATCTCCGACTTCGGCAAACCAATCTCAATCATGCCCCGCAAGCGGCATCTCTCCTCAAGCGTGAGGTGATTGTAGGTCTCTCCCATGGCGGTCCTGCTGATAGCAGGTGTCGCACTTGGTTTGTGATGGAGTGGATGCCCCCACCCGACGGCATCGCAATGTGCCACTGTGGTGATGCTCATAATCACCCAACGAGGAGGGGACATCCATGGCTGAAGCTACCATCATCGGGATCGATCTCGCAAAGCGGGTTTTCCAGCTGCACGGCGCCGCGGCAGATGGGTCGGTTGTTTTCCGAAAGAAGCTGTCGCGCGCGCAGCTTCTGGTGTTTCTCGCTCGGCTGCCAGCCTGCACGGTGGCGATGGAAGCCTGCGCAACCGCACATTACTGGGGACGGGAGATCGAGGCACTGGGGCACACCGTCCGGCTGATCCCGCCGATCTACGTCAAGCCCTTCATCAAGCGACAGAAGAACGACGCGGCAGATGCCGAGGCGATTGCCGAGGCCGTATCGCGGCCGACCATGCGCTTCGTGGCGGTGAAGAGCGAAGAACAGCAGAGCCGGGCGCTGATCTTCCGGGCGCGCGACCTCTTGGTCCGCCAGCGGACGCAGCTGGTCAATGCCCTTCGGGGGCATCTGGCGGAGTTCGGCGTGGTGGGGGCACAGGGGATCGTCCACGTCGATCGACTGCGGGAGGCGATCGACGCGCCGGAGGCGGAGCTGCCGCCGCTGCTGCGCGACATCGGGCGGATGTATCTCGACCACATCGCCCGCTGCTCCGACAGGATTGCGGCGCTCGAGAAGGCGCTGCGCATCGAGGCGGCGAGGGGGGAGACGACGGCGCGGCTGCAGACCATGCCCGGGATCGGGCCGGTCTGCGCCATGGCCATCGAGGCCTTCGCGCCGCCGATGGCAAGCTTCCAGCGCGGGCGGGACTTCGCGGCCTGGCTGGGGCTGGTGCCGCGGCAGCACTCGACGGGCGGCAAGCAGATCCTCGGAAAGACCTCGAAGATGGGCCAGCGCGACATCCGCAGGCTGCTGATCATCGGCGCCATGTCCAGGGTCCGCTGGGCGGTGCGCAAGGGCGCGCCCGAGGGATCGTGGCTGGCCCGCATGCTGGCGCGCGCACCGCGCATGGTGGTGGCGATCGCGCTGGCCAACAAGATGGCGAGGTCCGTCTGGGCCATGCTGAGGAAGCAAGAAGATTACCGGGACCCGATGGCGACGGCAGCCTGACCGGCCACGCCGCCATCGGCACGTCGGCGATGTGAGGAGGTCTGCGAACAGTAAGGGCAAACGATCGGTCAGATCGGGATCAGGAAAACCAGCTAGACTCACCGAGCCGCGAGCCCGCGTTTGTGATCTGGACCTGGTCCGCGCATCTCCATACCGGCCCGCGGCTTGTGAAACGCCGCAAACCCGAGGCCTGACACATGACCGCACCCGATCACATGTCCATGCCGTTCAAAACAACCTTGCATTGAAGGGGGCATCCACACATGAGTCTAGGCCGAACCCGCCAACCGTGGAATCAAACGAAGCTCTTGAATGTTCCTCGATTCAGACATAGGCGGAAAGCTCGGCAACTCACCTGCTCGTCCTTGTGCGAGCAGCATGGAACACGGGGTGGGTGTGCCACCAATTTGGGTGAAGCGTATGCGGAAGCTCTGCAATTCGTCTT
>DATHZU010000228.1:0-3605 GCA_035458445.1 Thermohalobaculum sp.
GCGAGGTAGTTTTCCTCGTAGGCGATGTCGCCGTCATAGAGATAGGGAAAGGCCCGGAACACCTCGATGCGGAGCCGCGCCACCTGGGGCAGCGCAGCGGCCAGCGCTGCCCCGGTCAGGGGTTCGACCCGTAGCGTCACCCGATGACCTGCCGGGGTCCAGTCTGCCAGGTTGTAATAGGTGGTGACCCGGGCGATGCGGCCATCCGCGATCTCGAAGAACGTGCCGCCGGGAAGGGTGTAGGTCTGGCCGGCCGCCGGGGGCAGCCCCTCGTCGGTGGCGAGGTAGGCGCCGTGGACGGTGAACTCGGCGGCGGCGCGGGTGTCGCCGGGTCCGGTCATGATGACGATGTCCTCCAGGCGCTCGCGGTAGCAGCGGGACATGTGGGCGCAGAACTCGGCGAAGGCGGCCTTGCCGTGACGGGCGCCGCCCTGGTTGACGTCGTGGCGCACATCCTCGGCCAGGCAGGCGAGCATGCCCGCGGTGTCGCCGGTGTTGAAGGCAGCGTAGTAGCGGGCGATCAGGTCGGCGGTGTCGGTCATCTGCGGTCTCCGTCGGTACTGGGACGCGGGTTTAGCGCGATGGCACGGGACGGAAAAGTCCGGAAGCGACCGATCTGGTCGGCGGCGCGGCGAAGGCATCAGGCGTTCGCTCGGCTCCCTGACAAACCTGTACCCCCCACGCAGATATCGGCCAGATGCAACAGATTGGCGCCCAGGCGCTGCCGTTAGACTCGGTTAGCCGAATTCCCTAGACTGGCGTCCAGACCAGAACGATCCGGGAGATGCGCGCATGGAGCGGGAGGGCATTCAACGCAAGCTCGCCGCAATCCTGAGCGCGGATGTCGCCGGTTACAGCCGGATGATGAGCGAGGACGAGGCCGGCACTCTCGCCACTCTCAAAGCCCACCGTGCCGAGTTGATCGACCCCACCGTCGAGAAATTCGGCGGACGGATCGTCAAGCTGATGGGCGACGGGGCCCTGGTCGAGTTCCCGAGCGTGGTCGATGCGGTGGAGTGCGCCATCGCGATCCAGAACGGCATGGCCGAGCGTAACGCCGGGGTGCCCGACGAACTGCGCATCGTGTTCCGGATCGGGATCAATGTCGGCGACATCATCGTCGAGCGTGACGACATCTACGGCGACGGCGTGAACGTGGCCGCCCGCCTGGAAGGGCTCGCCGAGCCCGGCGGCTTCTGTGTGTCCGGCAAGGTTTACGAGGAGGTCGGCAACAAGCTCGACGCGGCGTTCGAAGACCTCGGCCCGACGAAGGTCAAGAACATCCCGAAATCGGTTCAGGTGTACCGTTGGTCCATGGCCGCCGATACGGCACAGCGAACGGCGAGAGCCAAGGGTGCGCTCCCGCTTTCCGAAAAGCCGTCGATCGCGGTCCTGCCGTTCGACAACATGTCCGGCGATCAGGAGCAGGAGTATTTCGCCGATGGCCTGACCGAGGATATCATCACTGAACTCTCGCGGTTCCAGAGCTTTTTCGTCATCGCGCGGCACTCGACGTTCTTCTACAAGGGCAAACAGGTGACCATGCAGGATGTGGGCCGCGACCTGGGCGTGCACTATGTCGTCGAAGGCAGCGTCCGCAAGGCCGGCAGCCGCATGCGCGTGGTCGTCCAGTTGATCGACGCGAACAGCGGCAGCCACATCTGGGCCGAGCGTTACGACCATGACGTGACCGATATTTTCGACCTGCAGGACGAAGTGACCCGGTCCATCGTCGCAGCCATCCCGGGCCAGCTTGAAAGCGCGGATATCGACCGGATCAGACGCAAACGCCCGGAGGACCTGGCAGTTTACGATTACGTGCTCCGCGGCAAGATGCATCACCATCGCGGCACGAAGGACGACAACGCCGAGGCGCTTCGTTTGCTCGACAAGGCGATCAAGATGGATCCGGGGTTTTCCGAGGCCTATGCATGGAAAGCCTGTACCCTCGGCCAGGCTCTGGCACTGGGCTTCGGCGACGACAAGGAAGATTTGTTCGCGCGGGACGTCGCAGCCTGCGAAAAGGCGCTTTCGCTGGACGAGAACAATTTCGAATGTCACTGGATCATGTGCGAGGTGCGCATGATGGTCGCGCGCCTCGACGACGCCGAGCTTCACCATCGGAAGGCCTTCGCGCTGAACCCGAACGATCCGCGCGTCCTGGGGCAGCGGTGCGAGTTACTGACCTGGCTTGGGCGCCCCGACGAAGGTGCGGAATGGGCGCGAATGGCGATGCGTCTGGACCCTTTCAACGCGGCCCGCCGGGCGCATTTGCTGGGTCGCGCGCTCTACGTCGCGGGCAAGTATGCAGAAGCAATCGAGGCGTTCAGGCAGGTTCGCGCGCCCAGCTTCAAGCAACATGCCGAGATCGCCGCCTGCCATGCGCAACTGGGCGCGGTTGAGAAGGCGGGGCAGCATGTCGGCGAAGTGCTGCAGCTGAAACCGGACTTCTCCATCGCCGACCATGCGGGCGGTCTGCCGTTCGAGGACCCCCTGGACGGTGACCGGTATCGCGACGGATTCGTCAAGGCCGGGCTGCCTGAGTGAGCCCGGTGCCGCAAGCGGCCGAGCGCATTTCTTCGAGTTTGTCGGGACCAGGTGCGATCCTGCCGTTGAGAAAGCCTCCGAGCGACGCCAGCGCAGCGGGCGAGGCGATCAAACGCCGGCAAAGCCCTTGGGCAGGCTGGGTCGATCCTCGGCCTCGGCCAGGCGGGGGCGGCCGGTGGCGGTGGCGGTCAGCGTCGCCTCGATCAGCATCCGCTTGCCCTCGACCTCGGCGTCGCGCAGCTCGGCCTCGAAGGTGACGTGGACCTCGGCGGCCCCGGCCTCGGCGGCGGCGGCGCGGGCAGCGGCTTCCAGCGCCGCCTCGGCCGCGGAGCGGGCGTCCTCGAAGCTGGAGAAATCCCGGGCGCCGTCGGGCAGATGGGCGCGGAACCGGCCTTCGGCGGGGCAGGTGACGGTGGCGCTGCGGGCGATGCGCACCCGCCCGACGACGGCCCCGATAGCATTGGCCACATCGGCGTGTTCGGGCACCGCGTTCGCGGCACCGACCATCTCGGCCACCGCCGGGTAATAGCAGGGCGCCGAGGCGCCGAGCCCGATCAGCGGCACGCTGAGCTCGAGCCTTGGGCGCAGCAGCCGGGTGTGACGGTCGAGCGCCGCGCGCGCCAGGAAGCTGCGGCTGGGCTCGGCCTGCTCGAAGCCGTCCTCGGCGAAGGCCGCGTCCAGCACAAGCTCGGACGAGCGGCGGATCAGGGCGGCGGTGATGCGCCGCGCCAGCCCCTCCGGCCCGGGCGCCACCGGGCGGCCATCATTGCCGCGCTGGCGCGCGAACAGGCGGGCTGCCTTCAGCGCCGCGTCCCGGTCCCATCCCTCGTGCGTGCCCAGAACATGGGCGGCATCCGAGGGGGTCAGCGCCGAGACCAGAACCAGCCCGCGCCCGATCAGCCGCTTGAGGCCGGTGCGCATCAGGCGCGAGCGCAGCACTTCGTCGGCGGGGCGGGGACCGGCGGCCAGGGCGTCCAGGATCTGGATGTCGGTCGCCTCCAGCCCGGCGGGGCGCGGGATGGCGGGGGCCACAAGGAACCGGCCGTCAAGGTCGGACA
>DATHZU010000229.1:0-5491 GCA_035458445.1 Thermohalobaculum sp.
GCCCTGGCTTTCATCGCGGCGCCTGCACAAGCGCAGGAAGCCCCGGTCACCGATTGCGACCGGCTGGCGGCAAATCCGTATGATCCGCTTCGGGTGACGGAAGGGGTCGCGTTCGAGCTTGTCGATCCCGAAGCCGCGATCCGGGCCTGCGAGGCGGCGGCGAAACTTTACACGGATTCACCCCGGCTGAAGTTCCAGCTTGGGCGAAGCTATGCCATAGGCGAAGACTTTGCAGCGGCGCTGACGTGGTACCGGCTTGCGGCGGAGCAGGAATACGCAGCGGCCCAGGCAAGCCTCGGGGTGATGTACGAGAACGGGCAAGGCGTCGCGCGGAATTACGCGGAGGCGCAGAGGTTCTACCGGCTGGCGGCGGAGCAGGAACACATTGCGGCGCAATACAACCTCGGGGTCATGTATGCCAACGGTCTGGGCGTGCCGCAGGACCACGCGCAGGCGGTGAAGTGGTACCGGCTGGCGGCCGAGCAGGGGGACGCTGATGCGCAGAACAATCTCGGGGTCATGTACGAGAGCGGTCTTGGCGTCGCGCAGGATCACGCGGAGGCGGCGAGGTTTTACAGGTTGGCGGCCGAGCAGGGGAACGCAGTGGCGCAGAACAATCTCGGGCTCCTTTATGACAATGGCCTGGGGGTCGAGCAGGACCACGCGAAGGCGGAGAAGTGGTATCGGATGGCGGCCGGGCAGGGTTACTCCGTTGCGCAATACAATCTCGGGGTCATGTTCGAGAACGGGAGAGGCGTTGCGCAGGAATACGTGGAGGCGGTGACGTGGTACCGGCTGGCGGCCGAGCAGGGGGACCCTCAGGCACAATTCAATCTCGGGGTGTCGTATGACGCCGGTCTGGGCGTGCCGCAGGACGACGCGGAAGCGCTTCGGTGGTACCGATTGTCAGCGGAGCAGGGGTACGCCGATGCGCAAACAAATCTCGGGACGATGTACGCCATCGGGCAAGGCGTCGCGCAGGATTACGCGGAGGCGGTGAAGTGGTACCGGCTGGCGGCGGAGCAGGGCCACGTGATGGCTCAGAGCAATCTCGGGGCCATGTATCACAGCGGTCTAGGCGTCGAGCAGGATTACGCGGAGGCAGCAAAGTGGCACCGGCTGGCGGCCGAGCAAGGGAACGCCACGGCGCAAAACAATCTCGGCGCCCTGTATCAGAAAGGTCATAGTGTAGGGCAGGACGACGCGGTGGCGGTGAATTGGTACCGCCTGGCGGCCCAGCAGGGCCATACCTTGGCCCAGCTCAATCTCGGGATCATGTATGCCAACGGGCAGGGCGTCGGGCGGGATGCCGTGGAAGCGCTAAAATGGTTCATACTTGCGGCGGACGCCGGCGACGAGACTGCCGGGGAACTCAGGGACGGTCTCGTTCGCGACATGTCCCCGCTCGAGGCGGGCCGGGCGAGGAAGCGCGCCCGCGAATGGACGGATCAGCGCAAGGCGCAGTGACCTGTGCCGGCCGCCCGGCTGCCGGGGCCGGGTGACGTGCGGGAACGGATTTCAGGGATATCCGCCGGCCGTCGCCGATCAGGGAACCGTGATCGGCGGCGGCCGCCGCCTCATGCCGGACAGCGCGTTGCCGGCGATGGCGGCGAGAAGGATGCAGCCGCCGGTCAGCGTGTACAGGGAGACCGTCTCGCCGAGAAACAGCCAGACCCAGAACGGCCCCAGCAGAACCTCGGACATGGACAGCAGCGCCAGCTCCGCCGCCGGCACGGTCCTCGATCCCAGCGTGTAGAGAACCAGCCCGGCGCCCACCTGAAAGACGCCCATGCCCATGGCGATGCCCGTATCCTTCGGGGACAGGACCAGGCCGAGGCCAAGGCTCCAGCAGATCGCGGTGGTGATGAGGATGGCAAAGATGCCGGACAGGAACACCGAGGGCAGCATCTCGGTGGATTTTCCCCATCGCAGCGCCACGGTGAACACCGCGAAGCCGAAGGCCGACCCCAGCGCTGCCAGGCTGCCGGACAGCGCGGCACCGGCGGATTTGTCGGCGACCATGATGCCGATCGCCGCAATGGCGAAGAAGATCGCCACCCATGTGGCGCGCCTGACCGGCTCGCGCAGGACCACGCGGCCCAGCACCGCCGCCTGGAACGGCGCCGAGGCGAACAGCAGCATGGCATTGGCGACCGACGTGGCCTGAATGGCATAGATCCCGCCCGAATAGGCCGCCACGAGCGCCAGCGCGGCGACAACCGCCGGGAACCCGGCGCGGCGGATCTGCCTGAACGGGTTCTCCCGCGAGCGCAGCAGGATCACGGCGCACAGCAGGCCCGTGAGGCTCAGGGACCGGTAGAGCAGGATCTGCCAGACATCCGCGTCTTCGATGAGCCTGATGCCCAGTCCCACGGTCGACCACAGGACCCCCGCCGAAAAGACGAAGACCAGCCCGCGATTGTGGCTGTGCGGCGGTCCCGAGCCGGGGCTGGCCTCTGTCATCTGTCCGGTCCGCTCCGCCTTCCCAACCCTTGCCGGTTAGCAGTGGCGGGCGCGGTTTGACCGTCGTTTCGCGACGCGGGGTGTCGCGGCATGGTGTTTCCGGCGCTGTTTGTGCGGCGTCGGCCCCCGCCCCTCAAATGCAGATCACGTCCAGCGGCGGGAAGCCGTTGAAGCCGATCGAGGCATAGGTGGTGGTGTAGGCCCCGCAGGCCAGGATGCGCACCCGGTCGCCCGCCTTCAGCGCCAGCGGCAGCTGCACCGGGCGCTTTTCGTACAGCACGTCCGCCGAGTCGCAGCTGGGTCCGGCAAGGACGCAGGGACCGGTTTCGCCGCCGTCGGCCTCGGTCTCGATCTGGTAGCGGATCGCCTCGCCTTCGGTCTCGGCCAGGCCCGAGAAGCGGCCGATGTCCAGATAGACCCAGCGCGCGATGTCCGTCGGGCGCTTGCGGCTGACCAGCAGGATTTCGGCCGCGATCACCCCGGCCTCGGCCACCATGCCGCGGCCCGGCTCGGCCATGATGTAGGCCGGCTCGTCGCCAAAGCGGGCGCGAATCTCGGCCATGATCTCGCGGCCGTAATCCTCGGCCTCCTGAACCGCCTCGCCGTAGAATGCCGGGAAGCCTCCGCCGATGTTCAGCAGCTCCAGCGGGAAGCCCGCCGCGCGCGCCTCGCGCCAGATCCCGGCGACCATGTCCAGGATCGGGCTCCACATGGCCGCCTCGCGGGTCTGGCTGCCCACATGGAACGACAGGCCGACCGGGCGCAGGCCCAGGCTCCAGGCATGGCCGATCAGGCGCAGGGTCTCCTCCGGCGAGGTGCCGAACTTGCGGCTCAGCGGCCAGTCCGCCTCGGAATGCTCGACCAGCACGCGGATGTAGACCCGGGCGCCGGGGGCGTAGGTGGCGATCTTGGTCAGCTCCTCCTCGGCGTCGGCCGAGAACAGGTCGATGCCGGCCTCATGCGCCCAGGCGATGTCGGACGGGCGCTTGACAGTGTTGCCGAATGAGATGTGTTCGGGCCGGGCGCCCTGGGCCAGGCACAGCGCGATCTCGACCCGGCTGGCGGCGTCGAAGCGCGAGCCGAGTGCCACCAGCCGCGCAATCACCTCGGGCTGCGGGTTGGCCTTGACCGCATAGTGGATATGGGCGCCTTCCAGGCCGCGCGACAGCGCGCCGTAGCTCCGGGCCACCTGGTCGATGTCCAGCACCAGGGTCGGGCGCTCGAACCGGTACTGGTCCAGGAACGAGGCGATCTTGCCACTGACCCGCGAGGGCTGTGCGAAGGCGGAATCGGAATGGAATTGGCGGTGCGCCGCCAGGGCGCCCCCGTGCGTAGTAGCAAGCATCGTCGTTCCCCATAAGGACCCGGCTCTAAACCGGCTTGACCGAACAGAGACGCGACCCGTCGCTACTTAAACGCATGCTTGGGGCATGGCCAGAGGCGCGTGCGTTGGCGTCACAAGCGCCATATGAATCCGAATCATCTTGAAATCAAGTGAATACTTGGGGTTAAATCCAATTTCGTTTTTCCCGCATAGGTTGCGTTCGCGCATGAACCGGGTGGAACGCGTTTTGCAATTCCTATTTTAGTGACGTTAACAGGAAGGAGCATGAGATCATGAACGTCACACCGGATGCAGGCCAGTTTCACTATGACCTGATGGCCGCTGCGCTGCGCTACATCGAATCGCGGCAGGCCGATCAGCCGTCGCTGGACGAGGTTGCCGACGCCATCGGCCTCAGCCCGGCGCATTTCCAGCGCGTCTTCAGCCAATGGGTCGGCGTCAGCCCGAAGCGCTACCTCCAGCACCTGACCCTGGATCACGCGAAGCACCTGCTGCGCGACCGGTTCAGCGTGCTCGACGCAACCTACGAAGCAGGCCTTTCGGCCCCGTCGCGGCTGCATGACCTGTTCCTGCGCTGGGAGGCGATGACCCCCGGCGAGTATTCCCGCAACGGCAAGGGCGTGACGATTTCCTGGGGCTGGTTCCCCAGCCCCTTCGGCGAGGTCCTGGCGATGGGCACCGACCGGGGCCTCTGCGGCATGGCCTTCGCCGCCGAGCATGGCCGCGACCGGACCCTTGCCGATATGCGCGGCCGCTGGCCCGCTGCCACCTTCCGCGACGACGCTCAGGCGCTCGCGCCATGGGTCGCGGCGGCGTTCGGCGGCCGGGGCGAGGTCCGGCTGCAGATGTTCGGCGCCCCGTTCCAGATCAAGGTCTGGGAGGCGCTGCTGGCGATCCCGCCGGGCCATGTCTCCACCTACACCGAAATCGCGCGCCATATCGGCCGGCCAAAGGCCGTGCGTGCGGTCGGAACCGCGGTCGGGCGGAACCCGATCTCCTGGCTGATCCCCTGCCACCGCGCGCTGCGGCGCGACGGCGAACTCGGCGGCTACCACTGGGGATTGCCCGTAAAACGAGCGATGCTGGCCTACGAGTCGGCACGATTGGACTCATGAAACCTCACCCCATCGACCCGGACAATGGCCTCTTCCCTGTCGCATTCGCGGTAATGCGCTGCATCTGGAAGCCGTTCCTGCTGGCGGTGGCAGTGATGCTGGCCGCCAGTGCGGCGCAGGGCTATGTGCACGATCCGCTGCCGTTGACGATTCTGCGGGCACTGGCGCTGATGATCGCCGGCCACGCCGCCTACCGGGCGTTGCTGACGCGCGGGCGCGTCGCCGGCTGGCGTGCGGCGGCGACCCGCGACGGCCATGTTCCGTGGCGCTATTCCGGGGTGATGCTGATGATCCTGGCCCCGATGCTGCTGCTGGGGCTGATCTGGACCGCGCCAGCTTCGGCCGCCAGCGAGCCGGCGCTCTCGCCGCGCGGGCTCGACGGGATCGCGCTCGGCATGCTGCTGATGATCGGCTATGCGGTCGGCTACGTGTTGCTCGGCACCGCTTTGCCCGAGATCGCCGAACGCGGCGACGCGGCGCTCGGCCGGGCAATCGCCCGTGGCCGGGCCCATTACCGGCGCATCGCCACATCGTTGATGTTCGGTCCCTGGCTGTTCCGCACCAGCAC
>DATHZU010000230.1:0-3568 GCA_035458445.1 Thermohalobaculum sp.
GCCACTGCCGGCGCCGCCGTGCTGCGTGGCTATGGTTCGTGGGAGTCGGACTCGCCAGCGGACGAATTGGTCGTAGCGGAAATATTCACTGCGATGCAGCGCGCTTCGCGAGTTCAACCCTGAAATCATGGATCCGTTTCGATGGACGACAACGGCAAATTCGACACCTGGGCGATCTTAGAACTGATGGGGCACCGGCGTCTGGCCGGCTTCCTCACGGAGGAGGAGCACTGCGGCCAGTCCATGATCCGGCTCGATGTGCACGACGCGGACGGCATCGTCACCACACAGTTCTATTCCGGCGCGGCGGTCTACTGCATCACGCCGACCACCGAGGAGATCGCCCGCCAGATGGGGGCGCGGAGCAAGCCGGCGCCGGTGGCCCGCTACGAGCTGGAGCCGCCGCGCGGCAGCTACGACGCGGACGATGCCGACGGTTTCTGAGTTCAGCATGACCAAGGCCCGGCGGCGCCGACCCAAGCCCGGCTCGTATCTGACGCCCGTGGAGGCGACCGTCGGCATCACCCAGGTTTCGCGCGACAAGCTCGAACCCGCGGACTACGCCAAGGATTACGCCGGAACGAGTGCGTCCAGGGAGGCCCGACGCCCCTGGCCCGATGCCCACCGTCGCGGGTCCTTCCGACGGACTCCAAAGCAATGCGGGGCGGCAGCGCGGGCCGTGCGCGTTTTCCAGGTTTTCAACATCTTACTGTTTTTGTTTTTGTTTTTGAGGCCCTGAGTAGGGAGCCATGAGCAAGCGCAAGCCCATGCGGGTGAACCTGACAGAACTGGCCCAGATCACGGGCCGGTCGGTGCCGACGCTGAAAAAGCTGATCGCGGCCCATGACGATTTCCCGGTCGCCAGCCGGGGATCGAACGGGGTCGCCTACAGCTTCGACGCGCGGGCGGTCAAGGCATGGCTGGACCAACAAACGAGTCTCGGCCAGGCCGAGGACGCGGAGCGGCGCCGCCAACTGGAGCTTTGGCGGGCGGAACTTTACGGCCCTCCGCCGCCCGTGGAAGGTCCCGCGGTCATGACGCCGGCCCAGCGCAAGGCCGAGGCCGAGGCGGTGCGGATCGAGGACTATAACCGGCGCCAGCGGGCCGAGCTTTTGCCGCGCGCGCCAATGGCGGCGCTGATCGACGCGTCCGTGGTGGCGCTGCGCAAAGAGCTCATGCAGATTCCGGCCGAACACTGCCGCGCCCGGGGACACGGGCGCGAGGAGCGGCTGGCGCTGGAAGCCCTGATCGCGGCGCGCCTGGAGCGCTTGGCCGATCGGCTGGGCGACGCCGAGCAACTCCGTGGCATCACGGCCTCGGCCGCCTGAACCGGCCCGCTTCGCCGACCCGGCGGTCATCCTCGCCGAGGCCTTCGGCCAGCTACGGCCGCCGGAGAAGCTGACGGTCAGCGAGGCGGCGCTTAAGTACCGAATCCTCGACAATCCCGGCGGCGGGTATAGCGGGCCGTGGACGTTCGGCCCGGTGCCGTACCTGCGCCGGCCGATGGACTGCCTGGCGGTGGAGAGCGGATATTCCTGGGTCGCGGTGATGGGCGGGGCGCAGTGCGCCAAGTCGGAGATCGGCAACAACTGGCATCTGCATACGATCATCTGCGACCCGGCGGACATGATCTTCCTCGGGCCGGACAAGTCGGTGGTGGCCTCCTACATGGTCAGCCAGGTCAACAAAATGATCCGGCTCACGCCGGAGGTTCGCGACCGGCAGTTCCGCTTTGCCGGCGCGGACAACATCTTCCAAAAGCAGTTCCGCGGCTGCTTCCTCTATGCCATCTGGCCGGTCAAGTCGCAGCTCCGCGCCCGGCCGGTGCCGCGCTGGCGAATCGACGATTACGACGCCGTGGACGAGGACATCGAGGGCGAAGGAAATGCCATGATGCTGCTCGAGGGCCGCGGCGTCACCTTCGAAGGCTTCACGATGGGCTACGTCAATTCCTCGCCTGCGCTCGGGTCGGAACGGGGCATCGAGGCCGTGGTCGCGTCCGGCACGGACGAGCGCTGGTTCGTCGACTGCCCGCAGTGCGAGACGCCCTTCGAGCTGGAGGCGGAGCGGGTCTTGCGCTTCGACCGCACGGACGACCCCGAGGACGCCCGCGCCAGCGCCCATGTCGCCTGCCCGGCCGGTTGCGTCATCGAGCAGCCTGCGAAACCGGCGCTGATGAAGACCGGACGCTGGGTCGGCCGCGGCCAGCACGCGCTGCCCGGCGGCCGCGTCGGGGGCGATCTGGTCGAGGCTTCCACCGCGTCGTTCCGCTTCGACGGGCTGATGGGCTTCGCCACCTGGGGCAAGCTGGCGAAGCTGCTGCGCGACGCCGAGATCACGTTCGAGCGCAGCCAGGACGAGGGCGAGCTGCGGGCGGTCTATAACACGCAGCTCGGCAAGAACTACAAATCGCGCCTGGCGGGCGCGGAGCCGGTCGGCGCCAGCGAGCTCGAATTGCGCGCCGCGGGCAGCGATTACGAGTTCGGCAATGTGCCGCCGTGGTGCATCTGCCTGACCGCCGCGGTGGACGTTCAGGGCAACCGCTTCGAGGTCGAGGTCATCGGCTGGGGCGAGGGCTGGCGCTCGGCGCGGGTCGACCGCTTCCCGATCCTGGCGCTCGACGACGGCGAGACCGCGATCGACCCGGCGCGCCACCCGGAACACTGGGGCGTGTTGCTGAAACGGGTGATCTGGCGGCGCTATCCGGTCCAGGGCGAGCCGGAGCGCAGCCTGCCGGTGATGTGCACCGGCCTCGACACCGGCGGCATCGAGGGCGTCACCGACAACGCCTTCGCGTTCTGGAACACCGCGATCCGCGCCGGGGTGCCGCCCACGGGACTGACGCTGATCAAGGGCGGCAACAACCCGCGTGCCCGGCTCCTGCCGACGCCCACGGTGGACGCCCGGCGCAAGGGCGCGAAAGGGGATCCGGACCCGGAGTTGTTCGTGCCCAACGTCAACCGCATGAAGGACATCATCGACGCCCGCCTGCGCCGCGACCGGCCTGGCCCTGGATACATGGATTATCCGCGCGGCTTCCCGCGCGAATACCTCGAGGAGACCACCGCGGAAACCAAGGTCGGGGGCCTGTGGACCCGGCCGCGCGGGCGGGCGAACGAGACACTGGACCTGGAGGTCTACAACATGACCTGCGCAACCCGCCTTGGCGGCAAGGATGGGAGTCTCGCATGGGTGCCCGATTGGGCGCGGGCGCGGGGCACCGTTGACAGCAAGGGCCGCAGCCCGGGCGGCGCCGGGCGCCGGGGTTTGAAGATTCGGACCCGGAGGTAGGAGGCCATGGCGGGGATCACCAAGGCGCAGGCTGAGGCGCAGCTGGCGCTGTGGCTGGCGGCCGACTCTGCGGTCGCCGCGAACCAAAGCTACACCATCCAGGGCGAGGGCAGCTCGCGCACGCTCACGCGCGCCGACGCCAAGGAAATTCGCGAGAATCTGCAATTCTGGGACGCCAAGGCGAAGGAACTTGATCGCAAGTCCGCGTCGCGGGTCCGCTTGGGGACGCCGGTCGCGATCTGATGGCGATCAAGCCGGGGGTCCTCGACCGGGCGCT
>DATHZU010000231.1:0-8947 GCA_035458445.1 Thermohalobaculum sp.
AACACGGCGCCGACCGCCACGGTGACCGCCCCTGCGAACGGAACCACCGTCACCGAGGGCACCCTGGTCTCCTTCACTGGCACCGCGACGGACGCCGAGGACGGCACCATCACCGCGTCGCTGGTCTGGACCTCCAACCTCGACGGCCAAATCGGTACCGGTGGCGGGTTCTCGACCTCGGCCCTCAGTATCGGCACCCATACCGTCACCGCCTCGATCACCGATTCCGGCGGGCTGAGCGGCACGGACACGGTCAGCGTCATCGTCAACCCGCTGCCCAACACCGCGCCGACCGCCACGGTGACCGCCCCTGCGAACGGAACCACCGTCACCGAGGGCACCCTGGTCTCCTTCACCGGCACCGCGACGGACGCCGAGGACGGCACCATCAGCGCCTCGCTGGTCTGGACCTCCGACCTTGATGGCCAGATCGGTACCGGCGGAGGATTCTCGACCTCGACCCTCAGCATCGGCACTCATACCGTCACCGCCTCGGTCACCGATTCTGGCGGACTGAACGGCACCGACACGGTCAGCGTCATCGTCAACCCGCTGCCCAACACCGCGCCGACCGCCACGGTGACCGCCCCCGCGAATGGGTCGAGCTTCGACGAAGGCACGCTGATCTCGTTCACCGGCACCGCGACGGACGCCGAAGACGGCACCATCACGGCCTCGCTGGTCTGGACTTCGAACCTCGACGGCCAGATCGGCACCGGTGGCGCATTCTCGACCTCGACCCTCAGTGCCGGCATCCATACCGTCACCGCCTCGGTCACCGATTCCGGTGGATTGAGCGGGCAGGATGCGATCTCGGTCACCGTGAATGGCGCGCCCGCGGTCACCAACGTCCATATCGCGGATCTCGACGATGACAGTGCCCCTGCACCGCGCAACCGCTGGGACGCACGGGTCGCGGTGCTGGTTCTGGACGAGGTCGGCGCGGCGATTCCGAACGCCCAAGTATCGGGGAGCTGGACCAGTGGCACGACAGGCGGCGGAAGCTGCACGACCAATGCTTCTGGCCAGTGCGTCGTGATCAAGCCAAATCTCAAGGGCAACGTGACCGGCGCCACTTTCGAGATCGGCGACATCACCGGAACCGACATCGCCTATCAGCCCGCCGAGAACACCGATCCGGACGGCGACAGCGACGGCACCGTGATCAACGTGCTGCAGCCGGGAACGACGCCGACCAATACGGCGCCCAGCGCCTCGATCACGGCGCCCGGTGACGGATCGAGCTTCGATCCGGGCGTAATGGTCACCTTCAACGGCACGGCCAGCGACACCGAGGACGGCGACCTGTCAACGTCGTTGTCGTGGAGCTCCGACCTCAACGGGCCGATCGGCAGCGGGTCCACCGCCTCGAGTTCGATCCTCAGCGAGGGCACGCATGTGATCACCGCCTCGGTCACCGACAGCGGCGGCCTCAGCGGCACGGACACGATCACGGTCACCATCGGATCGGCACCGCCGCCGCCACCCCCGCCGACCGGCCTGACGCTGGTCAGCGCCGTCGGCTACAAGGTGAAGGGGCTCCAGTGGGTCGACCTGACGTGGAGCGGTGCGACCGGCACCAACGTCATCATCCGCCGCGACGGCATCGACGTCGAGACGACGCTGAATGACGATTTCCACCCGCATTCCATCGGCAGCAAGGGCTCCGGATCCTACAACTTCCAGATCTGCGAGACCGACGGCATCACCTGTTCGGGTGTGGTCACCGTCGTCTTCTGACCCGGGAAATGATGCGGGGCCTGCAGGCAGCAGGCCCCGCGGTCACGCCAGCACCACCGTCCCCATCACCTCGGGTGCCTCGACCTTCACCGGCGAGACCAGCGCCGCGAACTTGTCCGCCGACTGCGCCAGCAGCGGGAAGGTGCGGTAATGGCTGGGAATCACGGTCTTGAAGTTGAAGAACTTCTTCGCCGCGAAGGCGGCGCGCTTCGCATCCATGGTGAAATGCCCGCCGATCGGCAGGATGGCGTACTGCGGCGCATGAAGCTCGGCGAAGACCCCCATATCGGCCATCACGTCGGTATCGCCCGCCACGTACAGCGTCTTGCCGCCATGGGCGATCATGAAGCCCGACTCGCAGCCTGCATAGATCGGCTGCCCGCCCTCGCCGGCGACCGACGAGGAATGGGTCGCGTTGACCATGGTCACCGCCACGTCGCCCAGTTGCACGGTGCCGCCCTTGTTCATGCCGATGCCGCCCTCCAGCCCGTCGCGGGCCGAGACCCAGGTCACCCAGTCATAGATGCCGACCACCGGGGCGCCGGTCTCCTTCGAGATCCCCGGCGCATCCGCCGCGTGGTCGCCATGTCCATGAGTGACCAGGATATGGGTGGCGCCCGCAATGGCGGCGGCGCGATTGGCGGGATCGAAGCTGGGATTGCCCTCCAGCCACGGGTCCAGCAGCAGGACCTGATTGCCGGCCTCGATCCGGAACGAGGCATGGCCGAGCCAGGTGATCTTCATGGGGGTGTCCTCCGTTGGATATTGGGTTGCGGACAAGAATGCGCAGATTCGGGCGCGGGGCAAGGGACGGCGCACTGGACAGCTGCCCCGTCCTCGCTAGACCGGCAAGGCCCGGTGGACCGCGATCCGCCCTGCGGGGCGAAATCGCGCGATCCGATCCCGGCCTTCAGAAAAATTTAACGCTCACAGCTTCTCAAGGCATTTTTTTACATTTCAACAATATCAATGGGTTGACCCCATGCTCAAGCTTGAGCAGCCCGTGAGCAGGCGTGAGCAACGCCGGCCCCGCTCCGGGCTTGCCCCCCGCCCCCTGCCCCGCTAAACCTCCGCCGAACCGTCCCACCCCGATGCGAGGGCCACTTCATGTCGATCGACACCGATACCATCCGCAGGGTTGCGCATCTGGCACGCGTCGCCGTCCGCGAGGACGAGCTTCAGCCCCTGTCGGTCGAGCTCAACTCGATCCTCGGCTGGGTCGAACAGCTTGGCGAGGTGGATGTGACCGGCATCGAGCCGATGACCTCGGTGACCCCCATGGCGCTCAAGCGCCGCGCCGACGAGGTGACCGACGGCGACCGCCAGGCCGACATCCTGGCCAACGCCCCGGATGCCCGCGAGGGCTTCTTCACGGTGCCCAAGGTGGTGGAGTAAGCCGCGATGACCGATCTATCCTCGCTCACCATCTCGGATGCCCGCGACATGCTGCGCGCGGGCGACACCACCTCGCGCGCCATCACCGAGGATTGCCTCGCCGCCATCGAGGGCGCGGGCGCGCTCAACGCCTTCGTCACCGTCACCGCCGACAAGGCGCTCGCCATGGCCGAGGCCGCCGACCAGCGCCGCGCCGCGGGTGACGAATCCAGCCTGCTGGGCATCCCGCTGGGCATCAAGGACGTCTACTGCACCGAGGGTGTGCGCAGCCAGGCGGCCTCGAAGATTCTCGACGGCTTCGTGCCGCCCTACGAGAGCACCGTGACCGCCAGGCTGTGGGAGGCCGGCGCGGTGATGCTGGGCAAGCTGAACATGGACGAGTTCGCGATGGGCAGCTCGAACGAGCATTCGGTCTACGGCCCCTGCGTCTCGCCCTGGCGGCGGGACGGCGACACCGCGCCGATCACGCCGGGGGGCTCGTCAGGCGGCTCAGCTGCGGCCGTGGCCGCTGATCTCTGCCTCGGGGCCACTGGCACCGACACCGGCGGCTCGATCCGCCAGCCGGCGGCCTTCACCGGTACCGTCGGCATCAAGCCCACCTACGGCCGCTGCTCGCGCTGGGGGATCGTCGCCTTTGCCTCGTCGCTGGACCAGGCGGGGCCCTTCGCCAAGACCGTGCGCGACGCCGCGATCCTGCTCGAGGCAATGGCGGGACACGACTCGAAGGACTCGACCTCGGCCGACCGCGAGGTCCCCGACTTCGAGGCGGCCTTGAAGGGTGACCTCCGCGGCAAGCGGATCGGCATCCCCAGCGAGTATCGCGACGGCCTGGGGGCCGAGATGGCCGGCCTGTGGGACCAGGGCGCCGAGATGCTGCGCGACGCCGGCGCCGAGGTCGTCGATATCTCGCTTCCGCACACCAAATACGCCCTGCCTGCCTATTACATCATCGCGCCGGCCGAGGCGTCGTCGAATCTCGCCCGTTATGACGGCGTACGCTTTGGCCGCCGCGCCGAACTGGCGCAGGGCGACGGCATCGTCGAGATGTACGAGAAGACCCGCGCCGAAGGCTTTGGTGCCGAGGTGCGCCGCCGAATCATGATCGGCACCTATGTGCTGAGCGCCGGCTACTACGACGCCTATTACCTGCAGGCACAGAAGGTCAGGACGCTGATCCGACGCGATTTCGAGCAGGCCTTCGAATCCGTCGATACAATCCTCGCGCCGGCGACTCCGTCGCCCGCATGGGCGCTGGGCGAGATGGCGGGCGATCCGGTGGAGATGTATTTGCAGGACGTTTTCACCATTACCGTCAACCTTGCCGGGCTGCCCGGAATCTCGGTGCCAGTGCGGTGCAGCGACGGCGGATTGCCGATGGGGCTGCAGCTGATCGGCAAACCCTGGGCCGAGGCCGAGCTTCTGGATGCAGCCTTCGCGCTGGAGCAGAGGGCCGCCTTCAGCGCCCGGCCGCATCGCTGGTGGTAGTCGAAGTTCCGGCACCGGCGCTGTCCGTTGCCGGAATTTCCTCATTTGCGGCAAGGGTTAGCGTGCAAGAACGGCAGCCGAGCCGAACAGGAAAGTCATCAGGATGACCGGCTCCTTGCGGATTCCGAAGAACAGGCTCAGCGCGCTCGGAATCGCGACCAGAAGCAGCAGAAGTTGCAACGCTTCGATTCCCACGGAGATTCCGGTTCCAGGGGCGAGATCGAATTTCATGGTTTGCTCCATACCAGACCGACCGGCTCGCGCGGAAACGCTGAACGAGCCTTCACCATCGCTGGTAACACAGCCTGTTTACCGCATTCTTAGCGCCTACATCGAGATCGCCGGATCAGCCCGACAGCGCCAGGATCGCATGCCGTTTTTTGCGAAGTGCGATGGGAGCAGGAACGTAGGACGTGAGTGAGCTACCGCCGGGGCCGGCGCTTGCGGGCGACGGTCAAACGGTGCCCATATAGACCATGAAGGCCACCGCGCCGACGAGATACATCAATGCCTGGCTGCGGAAGCCAAGTGCGAAAAGGGCCAATCCAGGCAGAACCACCACATAAAGATACGGCTGGGACGGATCGAAAAGAGACTGAACCCACTCGGATTTCGGGTCTCTGAACTCCATGGTTGCGTTTCTCCGGTGCTTCACAGGGCCAAACGCGGGACATCGGCGCAAACTCTATCCGAGATTAATTTTACCCTGCAACTTAACGTGGTTCAATAAAAATCCGGCACAACGGGCCGATGAAACCGCACCGGCTCCTGCTGACCTGCGCAGTAATGGCACAGGTCAGGTGGCAATCGAACCACGGCGCCCGCGAGATCGCGGCCGCCGTCGCGCAATCATAGCAACGACAGGTCGCCGGCCGAGGAGCGCCCGTCGCGCCCGGCCTGGAGCTCGTAGCTGACCTTCTGATCGTCCTTCAGGCCTTCGAGCCCGGCGGCGCGTACCGCGGTGATGTGGACGAACACATCCTTTCCGCCCTCATCCGGCGCAATGAAGCCGTAACCCTTCTCGGAGTTGAACCATTTTACGGTGCCAGTTGCCATCACCGTACTCCCTTCCCTGCGGGCATATGCCCAATCCTAGTTTCGAGGCGGAGCCTCGGTGAGATGTGGTCCGAGGCAGCGCCCCTGAGCCTTTCAGCGGCGCAAGGGAAGAAGTCTTGAGGCCAACATGCGCCCCCCGGGCGCGATGAATCAAATACTCGATTTCGGTCTTCGACACAATCCGGAACAGCGCGGGGCAGTGCCGTCCGGCGATCCCCTGGCCTGGCCCATTGACCCGGATCAAGGCGCCGCGCCGACGGATCCGGCATGTTTCGGAGATCCGCGAACAGCGAGGCCGATTATGATCACCCTGGAAGACTGCATCGCTCTTTGTGACCTGACCCGCCAGGAAATCGACGCGATCGCCGAGCACGAGCACTTGCCAGAATCAGCCGCTGCGGCTTATGCGGCATGGCTGACGAACAACCCCGAGACCGGGATTCCGGCCATCCGCGAAATGCTGCGCGACGATGTCCGGGCTGCCATTGCCGCCGGAAACCACGCGCATGCAGCAGAACTGATCGCTGCACTGCGTCATTTTATGGCGGAGCACCCCAAAAATTAGCGCCATATGGGGTAAACTCGCACTTTTCCTAAAATCAGGGCTTTGCGTTGCAGCATGAGATGACTAAATAGGTCCGGAGCCCGGTCGCTCGGTCGGGCCCCCCAACTATAATGCTGTCGAGCAGGAGGCGCGCATGTTCCGCGACACCGAGGCGATCGCATTCGTCAACGATCAGGGTGCCCGCGCCCGGAAGCTGTTCTCGGCCGTAGTGCTGGCCGCGCTGGACGATGCGATCAGGGAAGAGAAGATCAACGGCACCGGCGCCGAGTCGCTGGCGCGCTGGGCGCGCTCGCGAGACGGGCGCGAGGTGCTGAACTGTGCCGGAATCGATCCCAACGACCGCGCCATCGACGGCATGGTCGCCTTCGTGCTGAAGGGCATCCGCGTATCGGCGGCCTTGCGGCGCGGCGACGAGGAAGACATCGCCGCCTGAGGGGGCAACTCCCCCGCGGCGATGTTCTCGCCAGGCTCGTCAGATAATTCCCAGGTGCCAGGCCTGGTAGAAACTGGAAACCACCAGGATCGGCAGGATCATCCAGCGCGGCCCCTTGGCGGCGACGAAGAAGAACAGGAAAAAACCGATGATTCCGGGCCAGAATGTCTGGATGAATGGCGACGACAAGAAGCCAGCAATGTCGTCCGGACCCGGTACGTCCATTTGATAGACCAAGATTCCATCCCCACAGGCAACGCTACCTTCAAGTATCGACAAAGATGAACCATGATCGCGGGGCAGACAAGTCCCCGCGCGATCAATTGCCGATGATGAATGCGATCTGCGCGCCGGACGGATCGGTTGTTCAGGCGCGCCGCGGGGTCACTCCTTGATGAAGAGGTTCGCCCAGGCGCGGCGGAGAAAATCCGGGCGAAGCTGCGGCTCCACCCCTTCGAAGGCGCTGATCGCACGGATCTGGTCCAGCAGGAACCGCGGGTGAAACCCCTGATATTTTGCGCCTTTTTCCTTGGCATAGAGCTCGTTGAGAATGAACATGAGGCTCTCCTCGTCGAGCGTTATCCCCATCTTCTTCGCGGCGCGCACGAAGATCGTGATGAAAGTATCCTGGTCCGGGCTGTCGACCAGAACCTTGTAGCGCAGGCGCCGTAGGGCAGCGTCGTCCACCAGCTTCTTCGGCGCGATGTTGGTCGAGAAGACCACCAGCGCGTCGAAGGGCGCCTCGAACTTGCGCCCGGTTTCGAGCGAGAGGTAGTCGACGCCGTTTTCCAGCGGGATGATCAGGCGGTTGATCAGCTCCTGCGGGCTCTGGCGCTGGCGGCCGAAATCGTCGATCACTAGCACGCCGCCGGCGGCCTTGAGCTGCATCGGCGCCTCGTAGACCCGGCTGACGGTGTTCAGCGCCAGGTCCAGCCGGTCCAGCGTCAGTTCGCCGCCGGTGATCACCGACGGCCGGCTGCAGGGCACGTAGCGCCGGTCGTGACTGGCGTCGCGGCGCAGGCCCGTCGCTTCGGCCTCGTCCGGCATGGAGATATGGACCGTGGGGTCGTAGACGGTGATGATCTGCTTGTCGACCTCGATGGCATAGGGGAAATAGACCTTGTTCGAGAAGGCGGCGCAGATCGCCTCGGCGATCGAGGACTTGCCGTTGCCGGGGGGCCCGTAGAGCAGCATCGAGGCGCCGGAATTCGCCGCCGGCCCCATCTTTTCCATCAGCTCCTGCGACAGCGTCAGCTCCGAGAACACCCGCCCCAGCATCGGCCGGGTCAGGGTCTCGCGCTTGATCGACTGGTTCACGATCTGCTCGCAGAAACGCGCCAGCGGCACCGGGGCGGGGCCGTGCCATTCGCTCTTGGCCAGCGCCTCCAGCGCCCATTCGCGGCCCTTGCCGGTCAGGGCGTAGCGCATCTCGGCGGTCAGGCTGGCGCCGAGCTGGCCCAGCGTTTCCATCAGCTTTCTGGCCTGGGCCTCCTCGATCAGGATCTGAACGACGCCGGCGGGCAGCTTGATCGCCTCGGCGATCTCGCTCGGCCGCTCGAGGCCCATCCGATAGAGGGTCTTGACCAGCAGCTCGATGAGGAATCCCATCTCGAGCCCGGTCTCGGCAACGGTGCGGGGCGGCACGGGCGGACGAATCGATATGCGCGGCGCGGCGCCGGGGGCTTTGAGAGCCAGATTCACGGCCGCCACCGACCCGCTGCCGGCACAAATTCGCAACTGTTACGCATGGCATCCCCGCAAGAACTCACGCCGGGGATGTTAGGCGGCCATTGTTGATGCGCGGTTCAGGGGAATGGTGAAGACATCGCGGACCGGGCCCAGCGGGCGGGTCGATCGCGCTATCCGTCGAAGATCGACAGGTCCAGCGGCAGCGATTCGCCCAGCCACAACACATGGCGGGTGTGGTCGGCCAGAGCATCGCCGGTCTCGGCATGGGCGAAGACGGTCAGCCCGTCCCGATTCAGCGCCAGCCAGGGGACCAGCGCGGCGAAGGCCTCCGGCGGCACCGAGAGCTGGCAACTGCCCATCGGATGCGGCCCGACCGGCGCGTCGTGCATCCGCCCCATGGTGACGCCAAAGCGGTGCGCGGCCTCCTCGCAGAGCGCCTGCGCCGCCGGCTTGGTTTCGGCGTCGAAATAGACATGGGCGTGCCAGCCGGTGATGCTGCCGGTATCTTTCATGATCTCCTCCGATTCACCGACCGGCAGGATAGCGGCCCCGCCCCCGCTGACAATGCCAGTCTGGAGAAAACT
>DATHZU010000232.1:0-4476 GCA_035458445.1 Thermohalobaculum sp.
ACCGTTCCAGGACGCGGGCGCGCTGGCACTGAAGAACATCGCCCATCCGGTGCGCGCCTGGCGCTGGGGCGGCGAGGCGGCTGCCCCAGCGCGCAAATCCGTGCCCACGGATATTCCGTCCATCGCCGTCCTGCCCTTCGCCAACATGTCCGGCGATCCCGAGCAGGAGCATTTCGCCGACGGGCTGGTCGAGGACATCATCACCACCCTGTCGAAGCTGGCCGGGCTGCGGGTGATCGCCCGCAATTCCAGCTTCGTCTACAAGGGCAAGGCGGTCGATATCCGCGAGGCGGCCCGGCAACTGGGTGTGCAATACGTGCTGGAGGGCAGCGTCAGGCGCGGCGGCAATCGCATCCGCATCACCGCCCAGCTGATCGAGGCCGCGACCGGGACCCATGTCTGGGCCGAGCGCTACGACCGCGCGATGGACGACATCTTCGCCGTGCAGGACGAGATCACCCTGGTCCTGGCGACCGAGATGCAGGTCAAGCTGACCGAGGGCGAGCAGGCGCGGATTCACTACAACACCACCACCAATGTCGAAGCCTGGACCTACTGGGTCCAGGGCCTGACGCATTTCCGCGAGGCCGTCACCCGCGAGAATACCGGCAAGGCGCTGGCCTGCTGGGAGAAGGCCCTGTCGCTCGACCCCGGGTCGGCGGTGCTGAATGCCCGGGTCGGGTTCATGCACTACGTCGATGCGCGTTTCGGCTGGCGGGGCAGCCGCGAGGCCAGGCTGAACAAGGCCATCGAATTCACCGACCGCGCGATGGAGCTGGATCCGGAAAATGCCGACGCCAACATCTCCACCGCCTTCACGCGGCTGTGGAGCCGGAAGTTCGAAGAAGCGGCGGCCTTAGCGCGCCGGGCCACCGAGCTTGCGCCCGGTTCTGCCGAAGTGGTGAGCCTCGCCTGTTTCGTCCTGGCCTTCGCCGGATATCCCCAGGAGGCCGTCCTGCACGGCGAGCGGGCGATGCAACTGAGCCCCAGCCATCCGGGATATCATCTGGGTCAGCTGGGCAATGCCTACCGTCTGGTTGGTCGCACCGAGGAGGCCATCGCGGCCTTCAAGGCCTATCACGCGCGCGCGCCCGGATTCGGCCTGGTGGACCTTGTGCTGACCTACGGGCGCAGCGGGCGGCCGGAGGAGGCGGCGCGCATGGCGGCCGAGCTGATATCGATCCGCCAGGACTTCACGATATCCCGCTGGGCCGAAACTCAGATCCGGGCAGACTCGGATGATCTCGAGGCCGACATCGCGGCGCTCCGCGCGGCGGGGCTGCCGGAGGAGTAAGGGCGCGGCGCTCAGCGGCGGCGGCCGTTGCCCCAGGCCATGGTCCGGTTCGATTCGCGCTGGTGGCGGATCAGGGTCCGGATATAGGTCAGCGCTTCCAGGGGGTCGTTCTCGAGGATGTCGATGATCTCGTCCTCGCTGTAGGACAGGCAGCGGGTCGGCTCGATCGCCGTCGCCGAGGCGGATCGCCGGCCTTTCGAGATCACGCTCATCGCCCCGATGATCTCGCCCGGCCCGCATTCCGCGATCGGCTCGCTCTGCCCGCGCTTCAGTGCGCCGGCGAGGCCGAGGGATATCCCGACCCTGCCCTCGACGATCCGGTAGCACTGGGTGCCGGGCTCGCCTTCCGAGAAGATCACCTCGCCCTTGCGGTACCTCACTTCCTGCATCGCACGCCTCCTGCCGCATACCGGTTTCGGGAAACCGGTATGCACGGCCAGAGGCTTGCAAATGCTTAACGCCCGGATCGCGAAGCGCTCAGGCGCTGCCCGCCTCGGCCAGCAGCGAGGCGTTGCCGCCGGCCGCCGTGGTGTCGACGCAGACATGGCGCTCGAGGGTGAAGCGCTCGGGCTGGCCGGTCTCGGTGACCAGCGGGATCAGCGCGCCCTTGCGGGCGGCCAGGGCCTTGCGGATCGCCCGCAGGGCCGCGCCGCCGGCCTGGCTGGCCACCGCGTCGATGCCGTTGAGCGAGGTCAGAGCCGCGGGCTCCAGGACCCCGTCCAGCGCCGCGACTGCGCCCCCGGCCTTGAAGACCTCGGCCGAGACGCCGGGCGCCAACATCAGCACCGCGTTGCCGGCCTTCAGCGCCGTGTCGGCCTGGGCGATCGCCGCCTGCGCCGTGGGGCCGAGGCACAGCACCCGCCCGCGCGGGTGGCTGGACAGGCGGTTCGACTCGCCGGTCGGGCCGGGCAGCGATTCCGCCTCGGCGGCGGCTTCGGGGACGCTCAGCGCGTTCAGCGCCTTCTGGACCGTGCCGGCGCTGACCAGGGTGCCGTCTGCCTCGGCCGCCGCCACCTCCGAAGCCGCGAGGAAGCGCTTCACGTAGTGCGGTCCGCCGGCCTTCGGCCCAGTGCCCGACAGCCCCTCGCCGCCGAAGGGCTGCGAGCCGACCACGGCGCCGATCTGGTTGCGGTTCACATAGACGTTGCCGCAGCGGACCCGCTCGACGATGTGCTGCACCCGGTCGTCGATGCGGGTGTGGAGCCCGAAGGTCAGCCCGTAGCCGCGGGCGTTGACCGCATCGACCACCTGGTCGATCTCGTCGGCCTCGAAGGTGGCCACATGCAGGACCGGGCCGAAGATCTCGCGCTCAAGGTCGTCGATGCCGTCCAGGCGGATCACCGTGGGCGCGACGAACATGCCCTCGGACGGCGCCTTCAGCTGCTTGGTCACCCGGCCCGCCGACGCATGGGCGGCGATATGGGCCTCGATCCCGGCGCGGGCCTCGGCATCGATCACCGGGCCGACATCGGTGGAGAGCTCCCAGGGGTCGCCGAGCCGCAGTTCGTCCATGGCGCCGTAGAGCATCTTCAACACGCGGTCGGCCACGTCCTTCTGGATGTACAGCATGCGCAGCGCCGAGCAGCGCTGGCCGGCGCTCTGGAAGCTCGACGCGATGATGTCGCGCACCGCCTGCTCCGGCAGCGCGGTCGAGTCGACGATCATCACGTTCAGCCCGCCGGTCTCGGCGATCAGGGGCGCGCGGGGGTCGAGGTTCTCGGCCATCTTGCGGTTGATGATCTGGGCGACCTCGGTCGAGCCGGTGAAGCACACACCGGCCACACGCGGGTCCGAGGTCAGCGGCGCGCCCACGGTGGGGCCGTCCCCCGGCAAAAGCTGGATCGCCGCCGCCGGCACGCCCGCCTCGTGCATCATCTGCACCGCGCGGGCCGCGATCAGCGGCGTCTGCTCGGCGGGCTTCGAGATCACCGCGTTGCCTGCCGCCAGCGCCGCGGCGATCTGGCCGGTGAAGATGGCCAGCGGGAAATTCCAGGGGCTGATGCAGGCGATGACGCCACGAGCCTCGCCCGCGCCGTCCAGCCGTTCGGCCTCGGAGGCATAGTAGCGCAGGAAGTCGACCGCCTCGCGGACCTCGGCGACGCCGTCCAGCATCGACTTGCCCGCCTCGCGGGTGGCCAGCGCGAAGAACTCGGGCGCGTTCGCCTCGTAGAGATCGGCAATCCGGAGCAGCACGGCGGCGCGGTCGCGGGCCGGCACGGCGGACCAGGCCTTGAAGCCCTCGCCGGCGGCGGCCAGCGCGGTCTCGACATCGGCGGGCGCCGCCTCGGTCACATGGCCGACGGTCTCGGCGGGGCGGGCGGGGTTCAGCACCTCGCGCGGCGCGGTGCCGGCGACCGGCCCGGCGATCATCGGGCCGCAGAGCCAGCGATGGCTGCGGAAGGGCGCGCGGGCGGCCTCGAGCGCATCGACCTCGACCGGATCGGTGATGTCCCAGCCGCGCGCATTGACCCGGCCCGCGCCATAGAGCGCGGCGGGCCTGCGGATGCCGGGGTTGGCGATGGTGTCGCCCAGCGCCGCCACCGCGTCGAAGGGATCGCGGGCGATCACCTCGGCGGGGATCGACTCGTCGACGATCTGGTTGACGAAGGACGAGTTGGCGCCGTTCTCGAGCAGGCGCCGCACCAGATAGGCCAGCAGGTCGCGATGCGCGCCGACGGGGGCGTAGATGCGGCAGCGGGTGCCCTCCTCGGAATGCACCACCGAATGCAGCGACTCGCCCATGCCATGCAGGCGCTGGAACTCGAAGGCGCTTTTGTCGGTTGCCATCTCCAGCACCGCGGCGACCGTATGGGCGTTGTGGGTGGCGAACTGGGGATAGATGCGGTCGGTCATCGACAGCAGCTTCTTGGCATTGGCCACGTAGCTGACATCGGTGTTCAGCTTGCGGGTGAAGACCGGGAAGCCCGCCAGCCCCATCACCTGGGCGCGCTTGACCTCGGTATCCCAGTAGGCGCCCTTCACCAGCCGCACCATGATGCGGCGGTCCAGCGAGGTCGCCAGCGCATGCAGCCAGTCCAGCACATGCCCGGCGCGCGGGCCGTATGCCTGCACCACCACGCCGAAGCCGTCCCAGCCGCGGAGCGCCGGGTCCGAGAGCACCGCTTCGATCACGTCCAGCGACAGGTCCAGCCGGTCGGCCTCCTCGGCGTCGATGTTGAAGC
>DATHZU010000233.1:0-12547 GCA_035458445.1 Thermohalobaculum sp.
CCCGCCTCGCCGCCGAGATGGCCCATTGCCGGGTCGACGAGGGCTGGGTGTCACGCACCCGCCCCGGCCTGCCGAACCACGCCTTCGCCAGCCTGACCTGGGCCAACATGCAGCGCATCGGCGGCACGGTTATGCCCGAGGAGGCCAAGGCCTTCGCCCGCGAGGTCCAGGCCAATCTCGGTGCCCGGCCGATGCCCGAGCCGTTCCTGCCCGAGGTCACCGACCTGATCGACCCGCAGGAGGCCGACCGGCGGATGCGCGCGATGATGCAGGCCGATGTCGATCACTTCACCAATGACGATTACGTCGAATACACTTGGCAGACCCCGACCGTCCGCTTCTTCATGGGCCGCCCCATGCTGGCGCCGCCGGAGCCCGGGTTCCGTTACCCCGATTGGGCGATGAACGCGCTCGGCGGCTTCGCTCCGGCCATCGACCCGATGACCGAAGGCGCTGGTCGGGTCATCGCCTCGACGGCCATCGACCTGCTGACCGACCCCGCGCACCTGACCGCAATTCGGGCCGAGTTCGATAGCCGTACCGGCGGAGGGATCGGCGGCAAGGGCTGGTTGCCGCCATTCTTCGACAGGAACACTCCGCCTCCGATCCACTATCGCTGGCCGGAATACGTCACCACCGAACGTGGCCGCGAATGGTGCATCCCCCGCCAGCCGGAATCGGTGGAGCGCCCCGCCGGCTGATCCGTCCGAAGGTACCGCGTCACAGCCCCGGATTGGCGAGCCGCCGCACATTGTCGCCTGCACCCTCGGTGCCGCCCGGCCCGGGCCCCGCGATCGCCGGCACCGGGCCGCGTCCGGACGGCAGGGCACGCATGCCGCCATCTTGGCGGGCGACCTTGCGGCGGTTCTCGATGCGGGCCGGAAGGGTGAAGGCGCAGATCAGGAACATTTCGGCGAAGCCGAGGGCGAGATCCAGCGATTCGGCTGTGGGGTCCTCCTCGGCGTCGGTCGCCGCGCCCCGCAGCAGTTCGACCTCGCTCGCCCACTCCTTCAACTCGGACGGCAGACCGCGTTCGTCGACCAGTTTGGCGATCCGGTCCCCCAGGCTGGCGTCGGTCCCGGCGCCCAGCGCGCGCGCGGCGCGCTCCAGCGCCACATGAATCGCCATCGAGGCCGACAGCACCGCGCCGCGCCGGGTGCAGTCCTTGGCCTCGGAAAAGGCGCTCGCGATATTGGCGGGAAGGTCGTCCGGCGCCACCGAGGCGACCGGGGCAGGGATCATGTCGATGGGGTCGATGAAATACGGGATCGGGTCGCGCCCGGTCTTGCACACCTGCGCCACCAGCGGCGGGCCATCCGGCAGGCGGCCGGGCGAGCGGCGGGCGATGATGATGACCGGAAAGGCGCATTTTCGGCAGACGGCGGTGAAGAAGTAACGGGTCTCGTCGCCCATGTCCGGCAGCTGTCCGCCATGCGAGATGCGGGCGCCGACATTCTCCGCATGGCAGTGAGGGCAGTTGAGCAGGGTGTAGGACATCGGTGACCCCCAAGGCGGCGTTACGCGCGCATTCTTGGGGGCCACAGGTTGCGAATTGGTTGAGGCGCCCTCACCCCAGTTCGGTCAGAACCTTGCCGAAGCGCTCCAGCGCCCAGTCGACCTGCTCGCGGTTGATCATCAGCGGCGGCGCGATTCGGATCGAGTGCTCGTGGGTGTCCTTGCACAGGATGCCCATGTCCTTTAGCGCCATGCAGTAGCGCCGGGCGCCCCCGGCCTCCGGGTGCAGCTCGACCGCCAGCATCAGGCCGCGGCCGCGCACCTCCTTGACCGCGTTCGAGCGGACCGCCTCGAGGCCCTTCATGAAATAGTCGCCCTGCTCGGCGGCGTTCTCGATCATGCCTTCCTCGACCAGCACCTTCAGCGCCATGCGCGCCACGGCGCAGGCCAGCGGGTTGCCGCCGAAGGTGCTGCCGTGCTCGCCCGGCTGCAGGACGCCCAGGACCTCGCTGTTCGAGAGCACCGCCGAGACCGGGTAGAACCCGCCCGACAGTGCCTTGCCCACCAGCGTCACATCGGCCTCGATGCCCTCGTGCTGCTCGGCCAGCAGTTTGCCCGTGCGGCCAAGCCCGGTCTGGATCTCGTCGAGGATCAGGGTGACGTTGTTCGCGGTGCAAAGCTCGCGCACCCGCTTGAAGTAGCCGGCGGGCGGGATGATCACCCCGGCCTCGCCCTGGATCGGCTCGACCAGGAAGCCCACCGTGTTGGGGGTGATCGCCGCTTCCAGCGCATCTGCGTCGCCGAAGGGCACCACCTTGAAGCCGGGCGCGAAGGGGCCGAAGCCGCCGCGCGCCACCGGGTCGGTCGAGAAGCCGACGATCATCAGGGTGCGGCCGTGGAAGTTGTTGCGCGCCACGATGACCTCGGCCTGGTTCGCGGGCACGCCCTTGACCTCGTAGCCCCATTTGCGCACCGCCTTGACGGCGCTCTCGACCGCCTCGGCGCCCGAGTTCATCGGCAGGATCTTGTGGCTGCCCGTGAGCCTGGCAATCTCCTCGTAGAACAGCGCAAGCTGGTCATTGCGGAAGGCGCGGCTGGTCAGGGTCAGCTTCGACGCCTGGTCGATCATCGCCTTCAGGATCTTCGGGTGGCAATGGCCCTGGTTCACGGCCGAGTAGGCGGCGAGGCAGTCGAGGTACTGGTTGCCGTCCACGTCCCAGACATGGACACCCTCGCCGCGGCTCAGCATCACGTCCAGCGGCTTGTAGTTGTGGGCGCCGAGGGTCTGCTCGGTCTGGATCAGGTCGCGCGCGATCGCGTTCATTTCGTCTCTCCCTTACCGGTCAATGATGGACCGGCCGAACAGGCTGGCCACCAGGTCGACCATCAGCCGGGCGGACTTGCCCGCATGGTCCATGAACATGTTGAGCTCGACCAGGTCGAGCGAGGTCACCAAGCCGCTGTCGGCCAGCATTTCCATCACCAGATGCGCCTCGCGGAAGGTGGCGCCGCCGGGCACGGTGGTGCCGACGGCGGGGGCGATCTCCGGATCCAGGAAATCGACGTCCAGGCTGACATGGATCATCGCGTTGGCGTTGGCCGCGCGGGCGATGATCCCGGCCATCAGCCGGGCGGTGCCGTGCTCGTCGATCTGGCGCATGTCGGCCACCTGGATGCCATGGGCGCGCAGGTTGCGCCGCTCCTGGGCGTCGACCGAGCGGATGCCGAACATGTGGAAGGCGTCATGCGGCAGCACGGCGCGCTCGATCCCCTCGAACAGGAAGTCCAGGCCCTTCGCGCCGGTCAGGGCCGCCACCGGCATGCCGTGGATATTGCCCGAGGGCGAGGTGGCGGGGGTGTTGAAGTCGGAATGCGCGTCCAGCCACAGCGCGAACAGAGGGCGCCCGGCGGCCTTCGCCCGGCGCGCCATCGAATTGATCGAGCCGATCGACAGGCTGTGGTCGCCGCCCATGAAGATGGGGGTGCGGTCCCCGGCCGCCGCTCCGGCCGCGTCGATCGCGCGGGTCCAGGCGGCGATCTGTGCCGCGTTGCGGGCCTTGCCCTTGACCGAAACCGCGCCCGCGTCACCGGGGGTCACGTTCCCCCGGTCGGCGACGTTGTGGCCAAGCTCGGCCAGCGTCTCGGCAAGTCCGGCGGTACGGTAGCCGTCCGGCCCCATGATGCAGCCACGGCGCCCGGCGCCCGCTTCCAGCGGAATTCCGATCAGATCGATGTCGCGTCGTGCCGTCATGTGATGTGCCTTCCGTCGATTCTGAGTGTCGAAGGCAGTATCGTGTAATGCGGTGGTATCAGATAGTTGAAAAATTGCTCAGATCGGTTATACAATATCGCAGTTTGATAACCATAATCGAGCAAACTGAAGATGGATGCTCTTGACCGTTCCCTGATCGCGTTTCTGCGCACCGATGCCCGGACCCCGGTCGCCAGCCTAGCGGCGGCATTGGGGGTCAGCCGGGCCACCGTGAAGGCGCGGCTCGACAAGCTGCTGGCCGACGGCACGATCCAGGGCTTCACCGTCGTGCTGAACGCGCCGGAGGCCGAGGCCGTGCGCGCGATCACGCTGATCGAGGTCGAGGGCCGCTCGGCGGAGGCGGTGATCCGGCGCCTGCGCGGTTTCCCGGAGGTGCGCACCCTCTACTCGACCAACGGCCGCTGGGACGTGGTGGCCGAGATCGAGGTGGCCAGCCTGCCGGCCTTCGACGAGACGCTGCGGCGCATCCGCGAAGTTGACGGGATTACGGTCAGCGAAACCAGCATCCTGCTGGCGTTGCGGAAGGGTGGTGGATGACGGCTGCGCCGCGACCGCTAGGTTGCCGCCTCCATCAGGGCACAGCTGTCGTAGAACTCGACGAACGACACGGCCTTGCCGTCGCGAAACTTCCAGACGTCGGCCTTCAGGGTTTCACCGCGCTTGCCGGTCGCCTTGTTGGTCCAGGCGGTGCTGCCAAGGGCAATGACCGTGTCGCCCTGGGCAATGTATTCGTCGATCCGGTAATACTCCATCTCCCAGCCGCCGGTCAGGCCGGACAGATATCGGCCGAGGTCTTCCTTGCAGGTGCAGGAGGCGGTGAATTCGGCGCCGGGCCGGCCGTCGGCCATCGAGCGCAATGTAAACACGTCGTCCGCGATGGCCATCCATGCATCGACGCTGCCACCGCGCGTATCGTGCCATTTCCGGTAACAGTCCCGCAGTACGGCGATGTTCGGATTGCTCTCCATCTCAATGTCTCCATGCGTTTCAATGACTGTCGGAAGCATAGCATAAGCCTTTGCCGAGTGCGATTCTGCATGCCGCCGGCCGCATCGCGGGTCCGGGGACGCGGTCAACCCGGAATGGGTATCTCCATTTCCCATCGGATGACTGCGCTGCGAGCGAGACGCATCGGACCCGAGATCATCCCCGCCGTGCCGCCGACATCGAGACGGCCTTGTTGGTGTGGCGCAGCCGGCGGATCAGGGTTCGGATATAGGCCAGCGCCTGATGCGGGTCGTGCTCGAGCACATCGAGGATCTCCTCGGCGGTGAAGGCCAGGCAGACCGTCGGCTCGATGGCAACCGCCGTGGCCGACCGCGGGCCTTTCTCGATCACGCTCATCTCGCCGATGATCTCGCCCGGTCCGGCGGTGTGGACGACCTCCTTGCGGCCACGCTTCAGCGTCCCGGGCACATGCAGGGAAATCTCGACCTTGCCGGAGACGATCTTGAAGCCGTGATCGCTGGGGTCGTCCTCGGCGAAGATCGTCTCGCCAACGCGGAACCGCACTTCCTGCATCGCAATGTCTCCACCGTACCGAGGGTAAGAAGGTCGAACGCCGGACAAGGGTATTCGGTTTCCCCGGGGATGAACAGGCGCAAGAATGCTGTCGGCCAGGGCGCTGGCCTACGCCGCCGCCGCCATGCAGCCGTAGTTGTCCTTCAGCATCGCCTGCAGCGCATCGACCAGCGCACCCTTGGCTGCCAGGGCGCGATAGATGTTGATGCGGGTGGACGGCAATTCGGGCAGGGCGCCCGCCGCCACCCGCTCCAGGTGCGGGCTGACGGCGCAGTCCAGCATCGCGTGCACCGCCAGGTCGGCCGACACGGTGGCCTCGACCGTGCGGGTCGAGCCGGTGTCGACCGCCATCTCCCAGGGGATGCCGGCGGCATCGAGCGCCCGGTAGGCCCAGGGCTTGAACAGGCAGGCGCGCTCGAAGGCCAGGCGGAGCGGGCGGGCACGGTAGGCCGTGCCGCCCGGCGCGCCGACCCAGACCAGCCGCTGCGTGCACAAGGTCGTGCCCCCGGCCCCGCAGTCGTCCTCGGTGGTCAGGATCAGGTCCAGCTGACCCGCCTCCAGCATCTCCTTCAGTTTGCGGGTATAGGACGAGGTCAGGTTCACCCGCACCCGCGGATACTCCCGGTCGAAGCGTTGCAGAATATGGGGGATCTGCGGGTAGACGATGTCCGCCGGCACGCCCAGGTGCAGTTCGCCCTCGAAGGCGTCGCTGGTCATCCGCCCCATCGCCTCGTCATTCAGCGCCAGCATCCGGCGGCCATAGCCCAGCAGCTGCTCGCCCTGGGTGGTCAGCGCGACGCCGCGCCCGGTGCGGTCGAGCAGCGCCAAGCCCAGGGACTCCTCCAGCCGCTTCAATTGCATCGACACGGCCGACTGGGTCAGGTGCAGTTGCTGGGCGGCCCGGGTGACACCGCCGGTCTCGGCGACGGTGACAAAGCTGCGCAGCGCGGTGAGGTCCAGATTGCGGGGCATGCGGCATCACTCCTTGTGATGTATGGCGTCATAAACATTCATTTTCCTTATTTATCAGACTCCCCATATATATCAACACAAATGATCTGAATGCCACAGCGTATCACTGAGCAGAATGGAGGACCCCATGACTACCTTCGTCGCAACCCTGACCGGATTCGGCGCCCGCGGCCTGCGGATGCACCTGCCCCTGGCCCAGTGGATCCGCGTCTCGCGCGAGCGCCGGCGGCTGGCCGGTCTTTCCGAGCGGCAGCTCAACGACATCGGCATCGACGCCGCCACGGCGGCACAGGAGGCGGCCCGGCCGTTCTGGGACCTGCCGCGGCGCGGTTAGGACGTGCCCCTGCCACCCATAGGGTAGACCGCCATCTCTTGGTAGACTGGGCCGTTGCGCCCAAGTGTCGAGCGGTAGAGGACGAACTCCTCTACCGCGAAGGGCCCCGCCCGGACGTTCATGCGCCGGGCCGCGAAATCCCGCATCTCCTGAGCGGCTTCACCGGCGAGGCCTGCATTGAAGCGCGCCAGCGTCACATGCGGGGTAAAGCGTGCGCGCGGCAGTGCCACCCCGGCGCCCCGCGCGGCCTGCGCCACCTTCTCGCGCAGATGCGTCAGCCCCGGTTCCGGGGCGACCGCGGCGTAGAGCACCCGGTGCCGGTTGTCCCCGAACAGGCCGACCCCTGCGATCGACAGATCGAAAGCCGGCGCGCGGATGGCCGCCAGCTCCAGATGCACATCCTCGATCACCGGGCCGGGATGCTCGCCGAGGAAGGCGAGTGTGACGTGGAAATTCTCCTCCGGAACCGGACGGCCCGAGGGGAGACCCGCTTGTGCGGCGCCGAGCTTGCGCGAAGCATCCTCGGGCAGCGGGATGCCGACAAAGGCGCGAATCATTGCCGTGCCTTTTCGATCAGCTCCAGCACCAGCGGTCCCATCCTGCTCACCACGGCGTCGATTCCCGCCGCGCTGGGGTGAAGCCCGTCCGCCTGGAACATCGCCGGGTCGCCGGCAATCCCGGCGAAGAACCACGGATAGAGCAGCGCGCCGTGCCGTCCGGCGATCTCCGGGTAGATCGCGTCGAACGCGGCCTGGTATTCAGGCCCGTAATTCGTCGCGGCGCGCATGCCGACCAGCAGCACCGGCAGCCCGCGCTGTGCCAGCTCCGCCATCATGGCGGCCAAGTTCGCCCGCGTTTCGCCCGGGTCCGTGCCCCGCAGCATGTCGTTGGCGCCAAGCTCCAGGATCACCGCGTCGCCACCGTCCCCCAGCGCCCAGCCGAGCCGCGCCCGGCCGCCCGCGGTGGTGTCGCCGGATACGCCCATGTTGATCACGTCCACCGGCGGCGCCCCGTTTTCCTGGAGCCAGCGCTGCAATTGCGGAACCAGCCCGTCGCCCTGTTCCAGTCCGTAGCCATGTGTCAGGCTGTCGCCGATGGCGAGGATGCGCAATGGCGCCTCGGCGCGGGCGATGCCGGCGAATGTCAGGAGTACCAGCAACCAGGCCGGGTTGCAGAGACGGCCGAGCAGGCCATATGAGACTGGATTGCGAAGAAGGGCAGGGGGCATCGTGAGCGCACTGATCGAGCTGAGGGATATCCGCCTGACCTTGCCAAGCCAGGCGGGCGATGTCGAGATTTTGCGTGGCATCGACCTGACGGTCGGCAAGGGCGAGCGGCTGGGCATCGTTGGGCCATCCGGTTCTGGAAAGTCGTCGTTGCTGATGGTGGTTGGCGGGCTGGAGCGGGCGACGGCGGGCGAAGTGCGGGTCCTGGGTCAGGATCTGGGTGGCCTCGGCGAGGACGCGCTGGCGCGTTTGCGCCGGGATCATATGGGGGTGGTGTTCCAGTCTTTCCACCTCATTCCCACCATGTCCGCGCTGGAAAACGTCGCCACGCCACTGGAACTGGCACGCCGGACCGACGCTTTCGACCGTGCCGCCGAGATGCTGGCGGCGGTGGGTCTGGACCATCGGCACGATCACTATCCGGCGCAGCTGTCGGGCGGCGAACAGCAGCGCGTGGCGTTGGCCCGGGCGCTGGCGCCCGGCCCGGAGCTGCTGCTGGCCGACGAGCCTACCGGCAATCTCGACAGCCGCACCGGGGCCGCAATCGCCGACCTGATGTTCCGGCTGGCGGCCGAGCAAGGCGCGACGCTGGTGCTGGTGACCCATGCCCCCGAGATCGCCCAACGCTGCAGCCGTATCCTGACCATGGCCGATGGCCGGGTCTCGGAAGACCGTGAGGCCGCCGCGTGATGCCATTCTGGCTGAAGCTGGGCCTGCGCGAGCTGCGCGGCGGGCTGTCGGGTTTCCGGGTTTTCCTGCTGTGCCTGGCATTGGGCGTCGGCGGGGTCGCCGCTGTCGGCTCGGTCGTGTCCGCCATAGAACACGGACTGGCGGCGCAGGGGCGCGAGATCCTGGGCGGGGATGTGGCGGTCGAATTCTCCTATCGCTTTGCGACTGCGCCCGAGCGCGCATGGCTCGACCGGCAAGGCCGCGTTTCCGAGGTGACGGATCTGCGCTCGATGCTCGATGCCGGCGGCGACGCGGCGGACCGGGCGCTGGTGCAGGTCAAGGGCGTCGATGCGGCCTATCCGCTGTATGGCGCGGCGCGGCTTGAGGGGGGCGGCGATCTGCAATCGGCGCTGGCGCTGCGCGACGGGGTCTACGGTCTGGTCGCCGATCCGGTCGTGATCGCTCGGCTGGGCATCGCGCCGGGTGCGCGGGTCACGCTCGGCGGCGGCAGCTTCGAGCTGCGCGGCGCGCTGGCGGCGGAACCGGATCAGGCCTCGGCCCGCTTCCTGATGGGGCCGCGGGTGATCGTGCAGACCGACGGGCTGCTGGCTGCGGGATTGCTGGGCGAAGGCACGCTTTTCAGCACCGCCTACCGGGTTCGTGGCGCCGACGTGCATGCACTGCGCCTGGGCTTCGAGTCCGCGTTCCCGAATGCGGGCGGGCGCTGGCGCGACACGTCCGATCCCGCCCCCGGCGCGCGGCGGGTGGTCGACCGCCTGGGCTCGTTCCTGGTGCTGACCGGGCTGGCCGCGCTGGCCGTGGGCGGCGTCGGCGTCGGGGCTGCGGTCCAGGGCTATCTTGGCCGCAAGACCCGGACGATCGCAGCGCTGCGGACGATCGGCGCTGGGGCGGGCGAGATCCTGGCTGGGTATTCGCTGCAGATCGGCGCCATCGCGGGGCTCGGAATCCTTGCAGGCCTGGTCTTGGGCGGCGGCGCGGTGCTGGTGGCGGGGCCGATGCTCGCCGAGCGCCTGCCGGTTCCGGCCGAGTTCGGGCTCTATCCACGCCCATTGGCGCTGGCGGCGCTTTACGGTGCGCTGACGGCGGCGCTGTTCACCCTTTGGCCGCTGGCGCGGCTGCGCGAATTGCGCCCGGCCGTGCTGTTCCGCGAGACGGCGGAAGAGCCCGGCGGCTGGCCGCGCCCGGCGATGCTGGGGCTCGTGCTTCTGCTGGCGCTGGTGCTGGTCGCGACGGTGATCGCCACCTCCGGCGAACCCGGCCTGGCCGCCTGGGTCACGGGCGCCGTGGCGGCGGGCTTCGCGGTGCTGCGCGCCGCCGCCTGGGGCGCGCGCGCCGGCGCCCGGCGGCTGGCGCATGCGCCGGTTCTGCGCCACCGGCCGGGCTTGCGGCTGGCGCTGGGGGCGATCGGAGCGCCGGGCGGGCAGACCGGCGAGGTGGTGCTGGCACTGGGCCTGGGCCTTGGCGTGCTGGCGGCCATCGGCCAGATCGACGCCAACATGCAGCGGGTGATCCGCGACGAGCTTCCGCAGGGCAGCCCGGCCTTCTTCTTCGTCGATATCCAGCAGCATCAGCTCGACCCGTTCCGCGAGTTGATCGCCGGGATCGAGGACGTCGGAAAGATCGACACCGCACCGATGATGCGGGGCATCGTCACCCATCTGAACGGGGTTCCGGCCGCCGAGGCGAAATACGACCCCGACGCCGGCTGGGTGCTGCGCGGCGACCGTGGCCTGACCTATTCCGCCGGATTGCCGGACGGCGCCACGGTGATTCGAGGCGACTGGTGGCCGCAGGATTATTCCGGCCCGCCGCTGGTCAGCTTCGCCGAGGAGGAGGCGGGCGAGTTGGGCCTGGACGTGGGATCGACCATCACCGTCAACGTGCTCGGCCGTCCGCTGACTGCGCGGGTGGCTAACCTGCGCCCGGTGGTCTGGGGCGGGCTGGGGATAAATTTCCTGATGGTGTTCAATCCGTCGGCTCTGGCCGGCTCCCCGCATGGACACATCGCGACGGTGCATGCCGAGCCGGATGCCGAGGCGCCGGTGATGCGGGCCACGGCCCGGGCCTTTCCCAATGTCACGGCGATCCGGGTCCGCACCCAGGTCGAGCGGTTCTCGAAGGCGCTGGAGGATCTCGGCGCCGCGACCCGCTGGGCGGCGCTGGCGCTGTTCGCAACGGGGCTGGCGGTGCTCGTCGGCGCGGCCGGGACCGCGGCCCAACGCCAGACCGGCGAAGCGGCGGTTCTGAAGGTGTTGGGCGCCTCGCGCAGCCGCATCCTCGGCAGCTTCGCTCTGCGCGCCGGCCTGATGGGCGCACTTGCGGGCGGCGTTGCGCTGATCTGGGGCACGGCTGCGGCCTGGGGGGCGACGCGCTTCGTGCTGCACATGTCGTTCGTGCCGGAGGGATGGGCGGCGCTGGTCGTGGTGGCCGGCGGTGCGGCCCTGAACCTGCTGGCCGGCATGGCCTTTGCAATGCGTCCGCTGTCCCGGCGCCCAGCGGGCGTCCTTCGGCAGGCAGCAGGTTAAGCGACCGGTTTCCCTTGAAACCACGTGGGGTTTCCACGATATTCACCGTCATGCGGGCGCCCATCCGGGGGCCTGCTTCGAGATGCAACGTCAACAGATGACCAGAGGGTACCAAATGGCCAACCCGATTTACGCACGCACACAGACGATCACGCGCACCGCGGAGATCGATGCGGGCCTGCGCGCCTACATGAACAAGGTCTACGCGCTGATGACAGGCGCAATGATCATCACCGGCCTCGTTGCCTATGTGGTCGGCATGGACTTCCGGGCCGCTAATAACGGCGAGGCGACAACCGTTCTGAGCGTCGGCATGCTCGAGGCGATGTACGGCTCGCCCGGGCGCTGGATCGTGATGTTCGCGCCCCTGGCGGTGGTCTTTGCCTTCGGGGCTGCGATCAACCGGATGAGCGCGGGTACCGCGCAGCTGGTGTTCTGGGGGTTCGCCGCGCTCATGGGCCTGTCGATCTCGTGGATCTTCGCGGTCTTCACCGGGTTCTCGATCGCGCGGACCTTCTTCGTGACGGCAATTTCCTTCGGTGCGCTCAGCATCTGGGGCTACACCACCAAGAAGGACATCTCCGGCTGGGGGTCGTTCCTGATCATGGGCGTGGTCGGCCTGATCGTCGCGTCGCTGGTTAACCTGTTCTTGGTCTCCGAAGCGATGCACTGGGCGATCTCGTTCCTTGGCGTTCTGATCTTCGCAGGCCTGACCGCCTACGACACCCAGAACATCAAGAACACTTACCTGGCCATGCGCAGCACGCCGGGCGGCGAGGCCTGGCTCGAGAAGGGCGCCGTGATGGGCGCGCTGAACCTGTACCTCGACTTCCTGAACATGTTCATGTTCCTGCTGCAGTTCCTGGGCAACCGCGAGTAACGCGGGCGGTTCAGGGCCGATAACGGCAAAGGGCCGGGGTTCTCCCCGGCCCTTTTCATTTCCGCTGTAGCGCCAAAAGCAAAAGGGCGGCCCGGTGGCCGCCCCTTGTGCCTCGCATCGTCTCGAAGAAGGCCTACTTGATCTTGCCTTCCTTGAACTCGACATGCTTGCGCGCGACGGGGTCGTATTTCCGCACGCTCATCTTCTCGGTCATGGTCCGCGAGTTCTTCTTGGTCACATAGAAGAATCCGGTGCCCGCCGACGAGTTGAGGCGAATCTTGACCGTGGTCGGTTTTGCCATTGTCCAGTCTCCCGAGGGGATGTCCCCTCCTGCAGGCGCGCCAACATTCGCCGGGCGCGCGAAGAATTCCGAGGCCCTGTTTCCTAGCGATCCGGCGGCCGGTGTCAAGGGCTTTCGCGCCGCTGCAGCCCAGGTGCGCTGCGGATGCGCCGGATCCTCAACAGCGCCAGGGCCAGGTAGGCAAGCGCCAATGCGGCGGCACCCAGAAGCAAGCCGTCCGGAGGAATAGCATCCATGGCGAAACCGAATCCGGAAGGCGCGACCAGAGAACCGATCCCGTAAGACAGTACGATTGCGGCGTTGGCGACCGCCAGCGCACCGCCGCGGTAGCGTGCGCCCATCTCGGTGAGAGTAACAGAATAGAGGCCGAC
>DATHZU010000234.1:0-2564 GCA_035458445.1 Thermohalobaculum sp.
CACCGTCGAGATCAGCATGATGATCAGCGCCAGCAGGAAGTTCGGCAGCGCCAGGCCCAGATAGCTGGTCAGTCTGAGCACGTTGTTGGTGACCGGGCTCTTCGAGCTGGCGGCATAGATGCCGACCGGGATGGCGATCACATAGGCCAGGATCAGCGCGGTCAGGCAGATGCCCAGCGAAATCCAGAACTTGTCGCCCAGCAGCTGGTTGATATTGACGCGCAGGATGCAGCTGTCGCCGAACTCGCCGTGCACCGTCACGCTGACGACCCAGTTGACCCAGCGCGTCAGGAAAGGCTTGTCGAGCCCCAGCCTTATGCGCTCGGCCTCGATATCGGCGACCGAGATGCCGGACCCTTGCGTGTTCTTGAAGGCGAGGTAGCGCTCGGCGCAGTCGCCCGGCACCAGTTCCATCAGGGTGAAGACGATCAGCGACACCATGAACAGGGTAAAGGCCGCCATCAGCGCCCGCATCACCACGAAATTCGCGAATTGGAGCATCGCTGCGCGCCGTCCCCCTGCCGGTGTCTCTTGCCCGAACCAACCGTGACTATCGCCCGGTTTCTTGCCCTAAGGCAAGGACGGGACCGGGCGCATCGCGCGCCCGGCCCCAAATCAGAGAACCGAGGTCACTTGCCGTCGGCGAAGTACCACTGCGACGCCCGGTAGGGGTAGGTGCGGTAGTACTCGTAGGACTCGGTCTTGAACTCCGGGAAGTTCTTCAGGGCGTTCCGGTGATAGACCGGCCCCGAAGACAGCACCGTGCCGATGAACAGCAGGTTGCCGGTCATGGCCTCGACCATCCGCGCGCCGATCGCATCCGACTCGGGCGTGCCCACGGGCGTCGACTGGAACGCGTTGATGTCGTCCATCAGCTGCTTCACGAAGTCCGGCGGCTCGATACCGCTGGCGCCTTTCGAGTCGACCCACTCGGCCCACAGCATGCCGGTGCGGTGGGCGAAGTAGTTCTCGAACGGCGGCACCCACAGCTCGTTGTTGCCGAGGACGATGGCCAGCGGCTGGCTCTTCTCCCACATGCCGACATCGAGCTGGTTCGAGGACTGCATCGAGCGGTACTCGTCCGGCGTGACCTCCTTGACGGTGGTCTGGATGCCGACATTGGCCCAGTACTGACCGACCAGCTCGACCACCTGGCCCGGCAGGCCCTGGGTGGCGAACTGCATGTTCAGCACCACCTTCTGGCCGTTCGGCAGCTCGCGGATGCCGTCGCCGTCGGTGTCCTTCATGCCGACCTCGTCCAAGAGCGCATTGGCCCCGGCGGGATCATACTCGGTGGCGAAGCTCTTCCACTTGGCGTCGACGAAGGCAGGCGTCGGCGAGAAGCCGACATACTGCTGCGGCGTGCCCTGGCCGAAGAAGGCCACCTCGTTCAGCTCGTTGCGGTTGATCGCGATCGACATCGCCTTGCGGAACCGGAAGTCGCCGAAGACCTTGCGCTTCTCCGGATCCTCGGAGGTCACGTTGAACGAGAAGACGTGCATCGAGATGCGCGGCTTCAGCTGGATCGTGTAATCCCCCTTCTCCTGGCCGTCGAGCAGGACCGGAGCATCCGGCAGCGCCAGCGACTGGCTCTTGTAGTCGGCCTCGCCGTTGACCAGCTTCAGCAGGCGGACCTCATGCTCGTTGATGAAGATCTCGTCCTGCTCGTTGATGTAGGGCAGCTGGTTGCCGGCCGTATCGATCTGGAAGAAGTAGGGGTTGGCGACGAAATGCCGGCCCTCGGTCGATTCCGAGATCACGATGAACGGCTCCAGCGTCGGTGCGGCAGCCGCCGGCAGGTTGGCGACCTTGTCCGGGTGGCCCAGCATCGGCGTGGCGGTGTCCATCCAGTCCGAGTTGCCGTAATAGGCCGAGATCGCCCCATAGCCGTTCTCGAAGCCCAGCGCCTGTGCGTTCGCGTCGGCATTGGCGTCGATTTCCGGATGGAACTGGCCGAGGAAGTGCTTCGGCTGGAAGCCCTGCGCGAAGTGCGTGGCAAAGTGCGCCAGCAGGCCCGGCTTCGGCGCCGGCAGCTTGAACACGACGGTCTGGGCGTCGGGGGTCTCGACCTGCATCCGCTCGCCGGCCACCAGCACGTAATCCTTCGGCTTGGCGATCACGTTCGGATCCAGCGCCAGGTTGTCGTACCAGAACTTGACGTCGGCCGAGGTGAAGGGCGCGCCGTCCGACCATTTGTGGCCGTTGCGCAGGAAGAAGGTCAGTTGGGTGTAGTCGTCGTTCCACTTCCAGCCCTTGGCGACGTTCGGAACGATCGTCTGCAGGTCGTCGGAATAGCGGACCAGGTTGACGTGGCGCGTAGACATGAAGTCGGACGTTCCCGCCTCGGTGGCGTTCGACAGCGCGTCGAAGGTGCCGCCATAGATGCCGATCGAGTCGTAGGGGACCACGACCAGCGGCTCCGCCGGGATGCGCTCGGCCAGCGGCGGCAAGGCCGGGTTACCCTGGATGCGGCCGTTGAAATCGGCAACGGCCGGGTTCTCACTGAAGCTCATGGTGCAACCCGCGGCGGCCTCGAACTCGGCCTTCTCGAATTGCTGCGGGAA
>DATHZU010000235.1:0-35474 GCA_035458445.1 Thermohalobaculum sp.
GCACTGAACAACGTGACGCTGCCCCATGCACTGCGCATTGCCAACCGGGGTTGGCGCGAGGCGCTGCTGGCCGACCCGCATCTGAAGGCTGGCCTGAACGTCTGGAACGGCAAGATCACCTACCAGGCAGTGGCCGAGGATCTGGGCTATGACTACATGCCGGTCGACAAGGCATTGGCGGCCTGAAAAAAATCGGTGTGATCCGAGGTTATCGAGTCCACAATAGACCATCAAGATCGCCAAAGGGGGGCGGCTCAGGCTTTAAAGCCGCCCCCCGCAAAGGCGGCATTTTCATCAACGACAGGGGAGACTGAATGTGTCAAATGAACTTTACGTTGTTGCCTATGAGGGCGACGACCGGTCAGTCGTGAACTTCGCGGCCAGCCGGGCCAAGAAGGACGGCGCGGCGCTGCACGTCGTGCATGTCCTGGAATGGTCGCCCTATTCCTTCCTGACTCCGGAGGAACTGGATCAGCGCCACAAGCAGCGTGCCGAGGAACTGGCCAAGGCCAACGAGCTGGTCATGGGCCCGGTGCTGAAAGACCTGAAGGCGCAAGGTGTGACCGCGGACGGCGAGATCCGCCACGGTTCGGTCGTCGACCTCCTGGTCGAGATCGCCGAGGAGCGCAAGGCGGCGATGATTTTCGTCGGCCGCTCGGGCGCATCGAGCCTGACGGCGCGGGTGTTCGGCAGCGTGCCGATCGGCCTGGCCCAGGCTTCTCCCGTTCCAATCGTCATCGTGCCGTAAGCGCGGCCTGAAGGAGACAATCCCATGTTGAGATATTCTCTGGCGGCCCTTGCAGCCGCCCTGATGCCCGTTTCTGCCGTCGCGCAGGAGACCGGGCGCTCGATCGACGAAGCGATCAACGAGACCGTCGGCGCGCTGACCGGTCCGTTCGTCAGCTTCATCTTCGCCCCGATCCCGGGCACCAGCTTTCCCTGGATCGTCATGTGGCTGGTGGTCGCGGCGACGATCTTCACGCTCTATTTCGGCTTCATCCAGTTCCGCGCCTTCGCGCACTCGATCTCGCTGGTGAAGGGCGACTACGCCAACCCGGAGGACGAGGGTGAGGTCAGCCACTTCCAGGCGCTGGCCACGGCGCTTTCCGGCACCGTCGGCCTCGGCAACATAGCCGGCGTGGCGGTGGCCGTCTCGATCGGCGGGCCGGGCGCGACGTTCTGGATGATCCTGGCGGGTCTCACCGGCATGGCGTCGAAGTTCACCGAGTGTACGCTGGGCGTCAAATACCGGAACGAATACGCCGACGGGACCGTCTCGGGCGGCCCGATGTACTACCTGACCAAGGGCCTGGCCGAGCGCGGCTTCCCGGGGCTGGGCCGGATCCTCGCGGTGATGTTCGCGATCTTCTGCGTCATGGGCGCGCTGGGCGGCGGGAACATGTTCCAGGCCAATCAGGCCCATGCTCAGCTGGTCAACATCACCGGCGGCGAGGACAGCTTCCTCAGCGGCAATGGCTGGATCACCGGCCTCGTCCTGGCTGGCGTGGTCTTTGCGGTGATCGTCGGCGGCATCAAGTCGATCGCCCGTGTCACCGAGAAGGTCGTGCCGTTCATGGCCGTGCTCTATGTCGGTGCCGCGTTGATCATCCTGATCGCCAACGCGGACAAGATCGGCTGGGCCTTCGGCCAGATCCTGGACGGGGCCTTTACCGGGCTCGGCATTGCCGGCGGCTTCGTTGGCGCGCTGATCCAGGGCTTCAAGCGGGCCGCGTTCTCGAACGAAGCGGGCGTCGGCTCGGCCGCCATCGCCCACTCGGCGGTGCGCACCAAGGAGCCGATCACCGAGGGCTTCGTGTCGCTTCTGGAGCCCTTCATCGACACCGTCGTGATCTGCACCATGACCGCGCTGGTCATCGTCATCACCGGCGTGATGAATGTCGATCCTGCCACCGGGCTCTATGTCTGGGACGATGCCGCAGGCCGCATCGCGACCCAGGGCGACGTCAGCGGAGTGGCCCTGACCTCGGCCGCCTTCGGCAGCAATATCACCTGGTTCCCCTATATCCTGGGAATTGCGGTGCTGCTGTTCGCCTTCTCGACCATGATCTCGTGGTCCTATTACGGCCTCAAGGCCTGGACCTACATGTTCGGCGAGGGCAAGACCTCCGAGTTGGTCTTCAAGGTGATGTTCTGCATCTTCGTGGTGATCGGCGCGGCGATGAACCTCGGCCCGGTGATCGACTTCTCGGATGCGGCGATCTTCGCCATGGCGGTGGTCAACATCATCGGCCTCTACATCCTGATGCCGATCGTGAAGGCCGAGCTGAACCGCTACCTCGGCAAGCTGAAGAGCGGCGAGATCAGGAAGACGAAGCTCGCCTGATGCCATTGGCAAAGCCGGTCCCCGCCCGGGGACCGGCAAGAGAGCGGGAGGGCCGGGTTCGGGGAACTGAATCCGGCCTTCTCGCTGCGCTGCAGTTGGATCGAGACCAATTCAGACTGATCCTTCTCATGCCTAGGGTTTCGCTAACCGCCACCGCCTAGACTTCCGCCGCGAGAGCTTTCCGCCCCGTCGGGCGGAGACTGGCGGGAGCAGGTGCCGGGCCCATGACGCAAGCGAAGGATCCGACCCGGTCGGAGACCGAGTACGCCGAGGCCGAGCGCCTCGCTGCGGAAGCGCTTCGTCATGCCCGCGAGCACGGCAGCCCGCCCAGGCCCAGCGTCTACGAGGTCTGGTACACCTATGCCGCCGGGGCGGACAAGGCGCTGAGCGCCAGGCTCGACAGCGCCTTGACCCATGGCGGCGTGGTCGATCTGGACACCATCGAGCGCATCTACGAGGAGCATTTCCTGCAGAGGCGCCTCTCCAGCGGCATGACCCGGATCGGCGACGAGCTGGAGAGCGGGCTTCAGGACACCATGCGCCTGATCCGGGAGGGGCTGGGCTCGAACCGGGCCTATGTCGGCTCGCTGAAGAAGTCGCAGGAGCAGATCGGCGCGCTGGCGCAGAACCACAAGGCCAAGAAGCTGCTGATGCAGCTGGTCTCGGCCAGCCGCGAGCACGCGGAGCAGACCGAGACGGTCGTCGAGGACCTGGTTCGCGCGCGCGCCCAGGTGGAGGAGCTCAAGAACGAACTGAGCAAGCTGCGCGACAGCGCCTATCTGGATCACCTGACCCAGATCGCCAACCGCCGGCACATGGAAGAGGTGCTGGAGCGCGAGATCATCGAGGCGCGGCGCAGCGCGACGCCGCTGTGTCTCGCCCTGGCCGATCTCGATCACTTCAAGGCGGTCAACGACCGCTGGGGTCACCAGGTCGGCGATGCCCTGCTGAAACATTTCGCCGCCCTGGTCCAGAAGAACGTCAAGGGTCAGGACACGCCGGCGCGCTACGGCGGCGAGGAGTTCGCCATCATATTCCCGCGAACCGCACTGTACGGTGCCGCGCATGTGGTCGACCGCATCCGCCAGCTGCTGAACGAGACCGAGTTCGTGCGCAGCGGCGACAAGACCCCCATCGGCCAGGTCTCGGTCTCGTTCGGAGTCACCCAATTGCGGCCCGGAGACCGGATGGACGCCCTCTTGCGCCGCGCCGACATCCTGCTCTACGCCGCAAAGAAAAAGGGCCGCAACCGGGTCGAGGCCGATATGTGAGCGGAATTGCGCGCGGTTAGAAAGCCTTCCGCAATCCGGCCTCGATGCGGGTCTCGGTGTAGGAAAATGCGTCGAGGTCGCTGTCCCTGCGCGTCAGTCCCAATTTGACGTAAGGTGAGAACTGGCCGAAGACGAAGACATCCGTTTTGGTCAGGTCCAGATCGGCTCCGTACTCCCACGCGTCAGCCTTGGCAAAGAACCCTGGGATTCGCTCGTCGAATTGCTGGTTCGCTAGATAGACCCGCGCGCTGGCGTCGATTCCCAATCCGAGGTCAGTGAAGCCGAACACCTCCGCTCCCAGGGACGTGTAGCTCTCGAAACCCTCATCCGCATCCAGCCGCTCGCCGGTCAGCGCGAGGCCGGCCTGTCCCCGGCCGCCGATAGACTGCGCTGCGCCGGCCCGCAGCCGCGCGGTCTGGCCGTCGCGGAATTCGGATATATGGTCGTCAAGGATACCGGCCGCGCCCGACGCAAAGAGCGACAGGCCCGCAGGGCTTCGCCATTCGAGGGCCGCGCGAAGTTCGAGGCGGTCCTCGAAATGCCGGCCGCCATATTCGCGCATGGAGGCGGCGACCGCGCCCGTGGCCGTCACGCGGGGCCACGCGCCGCGCAAGCCGGCCTCCGCCCCGCCCAGATAGTCGTCGGCCCCGGAGCCGTTGCCCTCGAAGACGCTGAAGAAGGCGCTGCCGAAGGCCAAGATCTTGACCCGCTCGCCACCAAGCCCAGGAACCTCGACCCGGTATTCGGCCGCGCCGCGGACCTTAATGCCATAGTCGCCGTCGTCGTTCCGATCGATTTCGAACGGCACCGGAATGCCCAGGAAGTCGATCATGACGACATCGCTGTCATAGTGGCGCGCGCTTTGCGGCGAGGTCGAGAAGCCAGCCTCCAGGTTCCAATCAAATCCCCTGCGGGCGTCGATTGCGCGCAGGAACTGGATGATCCGTAGCTTGACGGTGTCCGGCACCCCGCCCGAAAGCACCGCCAGAAATTCGCGCCGCGAATGCTCCCATTGCCGGGCGTGGAAATAGGCTCGGGCGAGTTCCAGCCGAACGCGCGGAAGATCGGGCTGGCGCGCGAGGATACGCCTGAAGATCTGGATTGCCTCCGAGGCGTCACCCGCCTCCAAGGCCTTCAACCCGCTGAGAAAGGCCCGCTCGATGGCTTGGGGCTGCGGATCCGATGGGGTCTGCGCATGGCTGGCGGCCGGAGCCGCCAGCGCCAGACAGGCGAGCAGGAAGAGCGTGATCCGTGCCGAGGCGGTCCTATCGCACCGCACCGATCGCCCCGAGGTACTGACCCGCGTCGCCGCTCATGCCGAAGGTCGCGCCGATCTCCTCGAAATTGGGGCCATAGAGCCGGCCGTCCATCGTGCCTGCAAGGTCCGTCGCCGTAATGGTGGCCTCGAAAGTGCCATCCGGGTCGCTGCCGCCGAAGGGTCCGCCGTTCGATACCGTTCCGGTTCCGGTGAAATCCAGACCCGGCATGGCGCTGGAAATTCCGGTCGCAGTGTCGATCGCCTGGCTGCCCGTTGTATTGACCGAAATCTCGTGGTTGGTGAAGTTGAAGAAGGCGTCGAAGTCGGCGAAAACGGCGAAGGTGTCGCCATCCTTGTCGAGGAAAAGACCGGCCGACTGGCCGTTATAGGTTGCCGACCCATTTGCTGGCAGTGACTGGCGAGGCGTCGCAAAGCCGAAAGTGCCTGCACCGGCGGTGCCGTTGCCTGTGTCGATTCCGGTCGCCCAAATCCCGAAGGTCTGGTACTCGAAACCCATCGCCGCAGGATCGGCTGCCACCGCAATCCTGTCGGCGCCGGCGCTGATCGCGGTCGCGTAGTCGACCGTCAGCGGATCCAGAGTGTCGCCATCGGCGAAGATATCGCCATCGGCTGTGTCGAAGGTCAGATCGGGAGTGGCATTCCCTCCAAAGCCGCTATCATCGACGAACAGCTCCGCCGCCAGCAGCGCGCCAATATCGTCAAGCGTGATCACGACAGCGGCACTGTGCTGTTCGACGTCGCTGCCTGAGACATCGCCGCTGGACGGATCGGTTTCGTAGTTGGCGACGATCGCCTGGCCATTTATTCTGTGACTGCGGCCCGCCTCCAGCGTGGCGAAGGATTGAAAGGCGTCGCCGTCGCCGCCTCCACCACCGCCGCCGCCGCAGCCAGAAAGCGCTGCCGCAGCGGCAGCCATTCCGAGAAGCTTCAAGGTCTTCATGAGCTAACTCCTTATCCAAGCCGCGAGCGATCACGGATAACAAGTAGTAAATTATTCTTAGGGGTTTAGAAACGCCTTGATTCAACTCAAGCAGGACGGATCAGCCCGCCCTCCAGCCGCACGGTGCGGTCCATCCGCGCCGCGAGGTCGTGGTTGTGAGTGGCGATCAGCGCCGAGAGGCCGGTCTCTCGGACGACCTCCAGCAGCATGTCGAAGACCCGGCCCGAGGTCTCGGGATCCAGATTTCCGGTCGGCTCGTCCGCCAGCAGCAGGCGCGGCCGGTTGGCCAGTGCCCGGCAGATGGCAACCCGCTGCTGCTCGCCGCCGGAGAGCTCGGAGGGCCGGTGATTGCGCCGCTCGGCGAGGCCGACCCGGTCCAGCAATTCGCGGGCGCGGTCCAGGGCCGCGGACTTGCCAAGCCCGGTGGCCATTTGGGGGATGGCGACGTTCTCCTCGGCGGTGAATTCGGGCAGCAGGTGGTGGAACTGGTAGACAAAGCCCAGATGCTGCCGCCGCGCCGCGGTACGGCTGGCGTCATCGAGCCCGGTCAGGGACTGCCCGGCGATCGCGACGGTGCCGCCATCCGGCGTATCGAGCAATCCAGCGATTTGCAGCAGGGTCGACTTTCCCGCCCCGGAAGGCGCAACCAGCGCCACGGTTTCGCCCGCGCCGATGATCAGGTCGGCGCCCTTCAGAACCTCGACCTCGCGCGGTCCCTGGCGGAAGGTACGCACGATCCCCTCGAGCCGCAGAGCCTCACTCATAGCGCAGCGCCTCGACCGGATCGAGCCGGGCCGCCCGGCGCGCCGGGTAGAGCGTCGCCAGGAAGGCGAACAGCAGCGAGACCGAGCAGGTCAGCACCACGTCCCGGATCATCAGCACCGCCGGCAGCCGGGTCAGGAACCTGAGTTCAGGGTCCCAGACCGAGGTGCCGGTCACTGCTTCGACCAGAGCCTGGATCTCCTGGATGTAGGTGGTGAACAACACCCCGGCGACCACGCCCAGCGCCGTGCCAACCACGCCGATGGCCGACCCGCAGATGAAGAAGATGCGCAGGATCGCCCCGCGCGTCATGCCGAAGGTGCGCATGATGGCGATGTGGCGGGTCTTCTCCTTCACCAGCATGATCAGGCCCGAGACGATGTTCAGCGCCACGATGACGAAGATCAGGCTGAGGATGATGAACATCACATTGGCCTCGACCTTCAAGGCCGAGATGAAGCTGGAATTGGCGCGCTGCCAGTTCCAGAGATAGGCCTGGCTGCCGATCAGCGGATAAAGCTCGGTGCCGATCTCTTCCACCCGGTCAGGCTCGGAGACCATGATCTCGATACCGTCGACCCGGCCTTCCTTGCGGAAATAGATCTGCGCCTCCTCCAGCGGCATGAAGACGAAAACCTTGTCGTATTCGCTCATCCCGATGCGGAAGACGTAGGTCACGGTATAGGACTTGATCCGGGGAGCCACTCCAAATGGGGTTGTGATGCCGCGCGGGCTGATCAGGGTGATCTGGTCTCCGACCCCGAGGTGCAGCTTCCTTGCCAACCCCTGGCCGATGGCGACGCCCTGGTCATAGTCGTCGAGACTGCCGCGCGCCTCCTCGGGGCTTGCCACGCCCGGCAGGCTGAGAACGTCTTCCTTGCGCAATCCACGGACCAGCACGCCCGAATTGCCCGCATCGGAGGACCCCATCACCTGGCCCTCGATCATCGGGGCGACGCGCGTGACGTTGGCATTCTTCGCAATTTCGGCGGCCAGGGGATCGTAATCGATCAGCCCGGATTCGGCCGAGGGCAGCACGATGATATGCGCCTGCGCGCCCAGGATTCGGTCCACAAGCTCGGCGCGGAAGCCGTTCATCACCGACATCACCACGATCAGCGTGCCGACGCCCAGCATGATCCCGGCCAGCGAGAACCCGGCGATGACCGAGATCGCCCCTTCCTTGCGCCGCGCGCGCAGATAGCGCCACGCGATCATCCATTCCAGACGCGAGAAGGCGCCGGCGGTTCCTGTTTGGCTGCCCGCACCGCTCACCCGGTCCTCACAATCCGGCGTAGATATCGGCCAGCCGCTGGACGGCGGCATCGGGCGACAGTTCGGCGGTCTCGCCGGTCCTGCGCGAGGTCAACTCGACAACGCCCGACTTCAGCCCGCGAGGCCCGACCGTCACCCGCCAGGGCAGGCCGATCAGCTCCATGGTGGCGAACTTCGCCCCGGCGCGCTCGTCGCGGTCGTCATAGAGGACATCGAGCCCGGCCGACCGAAGCTTGCCGTAGATGTCGAGGCAGGCCGCATCCGCCGCATCGTCGCCCTGCTTCAGGTTCACCAGACCCGCCTGGAACGGTGTCACGCTCTCGGGCCAGACGATGCCGTTGTCGTCGTGGCTGGCCTCGATGATGGCGCCGACCAGGCGGCTGACGCCGATGCCGTAGCTGCCGCCGTGGATCGGCACCTGGACCCCGTCCGGATTGGTTACCATCGCACCCAGCGGTTCGGAATACTTGGTGCCGAAATAGAAGATATGGCCCACTTCGATGCCGCGCGCCGAGACCCGCCGCTCGGCGGGCACCGCGGCCTGGAAAGCCGCCTCGTCATGGGTGTCGTCGGTCGCGGCGTAGGAGCCGGTCCACTGGTCGACGATGCCCTGGATCTGCGCCTTGTCCTCGTAGTCCACCTGCCGGTCCCCCAGCGTCAGCTCGACCAGATCGCGGTCGAGAAAGACCTCGGACTCGCCGGTCTCGGCCAGGATCAGGAATTCGTGCGCGTAATCGCCGCCGATCGGCCCGCTCTCGGCGCGCATCGGCACCGCCTTCAGGCCCATGCGCTCGAAGGTGCGGATGTAGCTGACCATCATCTGGTTGTAGCTGTGGATCGCGCCCGGCTTGTCGAGGTCGAAGGAATAGGCGTCCTTCATCAGGAACTCGCGCCCGCGCATGACACCGAACCGCGGCCTGACCTCGTCGCGGAATTTCCACTGGATGTGGTAGAGGTTCTTCGGCACGTCGCGGTACGATCCGCAATAGGCGCGGAAGATCTCGGTGATCATCTCCTCGTTGGTCGGGCCGAACAGCATGTCGCGCTCGTGCCGGTCCTTGATGCGCAGCATCTCGGGACCGTAGTCGTCGTAGCGGCCGGACTCGCGCCAGAGGTCGGCGGACTGGATGGTCGGCATCAGCATCGGGATGGCGCCTGCGCGCTGCTGCTCCTGATGCACGATCTCCTCGATCCGGCGCAGCACCTTGTAGCCCATCGGCAGCCAGGAATAGATCCCGGCGCTGGCCTGCCGGACCATGCCCGCACGCAGCATCAGCCGGTGCGAGACGATCTGTGCCTCGGCTGGGGTTTCCTTCAGCACCGGCAGGAAATAGCGGGTCAGACGCATGCTCGGCCTCGGTCTCGGGTTCAGGTTCGGATCGAAGCCGGGTTTAGGCGGATTGGCCCGGCGGGGCAAGGGCGGCGAGGCGGGATCGCCTCCCTTCGGGGCTAACGGAGTCGCGGCCGGGTTCCGCCAAATGGAAATCTCGCTAAGGACAGGTGACACGAACCTGATTCTGCGCTAACCGACACTCTATAAAGAGGCCAAGAAGCCAAGAGCTTCCGGCCCAAGTCTGGGGGAGGAAACGGTCTGCGATCCGCAGGCCGTTTTCGTTTTCGACGGCCCGGAAGGCCGCATCGCCGGATCAACGATCCGGAGCGGCCGCGATCGAGCCCGACACACGCAATGCCCGCAAGAGGCGGCCAAAGCGTTTCTCGACTTCCTCGCCCAACAGGTCCGCTGCCTTCCCACGGAACTCCAGATCGAGCCTGTCCGCCGTGCGGATCACGCCGCAATCGGGCAATGCGCCCGGTGTCGAGCCGGAAATCGCCGTGCCGAGCCGGAAGGCGGTCCCGTAACAGAACGCGCGGAACTGCCGGTCCTCGCTGAGCAGGCCAGGGAATTTGGCGTTCTGCCCGGCTTGACGCGACCGTTTGTAGCGCGCCGACAGGATCGACCCCATGAAGACACGGCCGGAATGGCCAAGATCGGTCAGTGCCGTCCGGGTCACGGTCTCCCAGCAGCCGGTGATCCGGTAGTCGGGGTTGGTCCGCCAGTTCACGTCGGCCAACATTGCGGATGCGCGGACCAACCGTTCTTCGCCAGGGTCCAGCGCCGGCATGATCTGCAGCGCCCAGTCCGCCAGTTCGGCGCCGGACCCGGGCGCCCTGGCGCGCAGGACCTCCTGCTTTTCGGCGGCCGCCATCAGCGGGTCCCTGGCACGCAGGGCTGGCGGCATGTTCTCGAGGCAGACCCCCTCGCGCAGGCCGAAGCCCGAGATCATCGCATCGCCAGGTTCCAGATGTTCGATCAGCGACCGCAGCAGGCGTCCGGCCAGCGGCAACACCGGCGCCCGGCTGGACGGGACGCCGGGCAGTGCGGCGATCTTCGCGGGCGCGGTCGCGGCCGCCCAGTCCGCATGTTCCAAAGCCTGCTCGATGGTCATCCCGTATTCATGCAGCACGCGCAGCGGATAGCCGGTTCGCTCCATATGCGCCCGGCCGAGCGCCCGCCAGGCCCCGCCGACCAGATAGAGTCGCCCGCCGGCGATCCGGAAGGCGTCGGCCAGCGTCCGCACCCGCGCCTTGATCTCGGCAGCAACGGCCCGCGCGCCGACGCCGGGCGCCTGCAGCCGCAATGGGCCCAGCGGCGTGGTCAACCCCTGCCCCGCATGGCCGTTCTCGACCCTGCAGAGCTCCATCGAAGCACCGCCCAGATCCACGACCACGCCGCTGGCCCGCGGATTGCCGAACACCACACCTTGCGCGGCCAAACGTGCCTCGGTGACACCCGACAGGATCTCGAGTCGGATGCCGGTTTCGGTCTCGACCTGATCGCGAAACGCGGCGCCGTCGCTGGCGTCACGGACGGCGGCGGTCGCAACCCCGGCCAGCGCACCCACATGCAGCGCCGGCGCAATGGCGGCAAAACGCTTGAGCGTGGCGATGGCCCGCGCCTTGCCCTCCGGGTCAAGCGCCCCGGTCTCGGCCAGCCGGGCGCCCAGCGCGCACATCACCTTCTCGTTGAACAGCATCGCCGGGCTGCGGTTGCCGCCCTCGAAGACCACCATGCGAACGGTGTTCGAGCCTACATCGATCACACCGATCCGGTCTGCCGCCGTGCGCAGGCCGGGAAATGAGGGAGGCTGGCCGGGAAAGAACGTGCCTTGCCGCTCGGCCGGGCTGCGCACGAGCCCCGCGCCGGGGCCGCGCCGGATGCCATGCAGATAAGACAGGCGCCTGCTCCCCTATTCGCCGCGCGGCCCGCCCTCGGTCAACCGGGGGGCATCGGCGGCGCCGCTGCGGCCTCGACCCGAGAGCGAGGGATACTTCATGAAAAACTCGTGGCAACTGAAAAGTTCCTCGCCCTCCCCACCCGAGGCCCGGACATATTGTCCATCCGGCATCAGCACCCAGCTCCGCGCCTCGTCGCGCAGATTTGCCGCCATGACCTGGTCGATGATCTGGGAATGCACGGTCGGATTGTCGATCTCGACCAGGGTCTCGACCCGGCGATTCAGGTTGCGGTCCATCCAGTCGGCTGACGAGATGTACACCCGCGCCTTGTCAGAGGGCAGGCCGTGGCCATTGCCGAAGCAGACGATGCGGCCATGCTCGAGGAACCTGCCGACGATGGATTTCACCCGGATGTTCTCGCTGAGGCCCGGAACACCGGGCCTCAGCCCGCAGATTCCGCGCATCACCAGATCGATCCGCACCCCTGCCTGCGATGCCCGGTAGAGGGCGTCGATCACCTCGGCCTCGATCACCGCGTTCAGCTTGGCCCAGACCTGCGCCGGGCGGCCGGCGCGGGCATGGGCGCTCTCCGCCTCCAGGAGTTCCAGCAGCGTCCGTTTCAAGGTCAGCGGCGCCACCTGGACCTTCTCGAGACGCTGCGGCGCGGTGTAGCCGGTGATGTAGTTGAAGATCCGCGCGGCGTCGCGGGCGTGTGCGGGCGAGCAGGTGAACAGCGACAGGTCAGTGTAACTGCGCGCGGTGATCGGGTGGTAGTTGCCGGTCCCGAAATGGCTGTAGGTGACAAGCTCGCGGCCTTCCCGGCGCACGACTGTCGACATCTTGGCATGGGTCTTCAGGTCCATGAAGCCGAAGACCACCTGCGTCCCGGCACGATCCAGTTGCCGTGCCAGCCGGATATTGGTCGCCTCGTCGAAACGCGCCTTCAGCTCGACCAGCGCGGTGACGGACTTGCCGTCCTCGGCGGCCTCGCACAGCGCCTGGACGATCGGGCTGTCCTTCGAGGTGCGATACAGGGTCTGCTTGATCGACAATACGTCGGGATCGCGCGCTGCCTGCTGCAGGAACTGAACCACCACCTCGAAGCTCTCGTAGGGATGGTGCAGCAGCATGTCCTTCTGGCGAACGGCGGCGAAGATGTCGCCGTCATGGTCGCGCACCCGCTCGGGCATCCGGGGATTATGCGGCCGCCAGCGCAGGTCTGGGCGGTCGTCGACGATCAGTTCGGCGACATCGGCGATGCCGACCACGCCATCGACCTCGATCATCTCGTTGCGCGCCACGCCCAGCCGCTCGCAGATCAGCGACTTCAGCGCTTCGGGCGCGCTGGCGTTCAGTTTCAGCCGGATCGCGTCGCCGCGGCGGCGGCGCTTGAGCGCGGTCTCGAATTCGCGCACCAGGTCCTCGGCTTCTTCCTCGACCTCGAGATCGCTGTCGCGCAGTACCCGGAACACGCAGTGACCGGCCGATTGGTATCCCGGGAAGAGCTGCTCCAGCGACATCCCCAGCAGGGTCTCGAGCGGCAGAAAGCGAATCTCGCCCCCGGCACCCGCCGCCAGCCGGACATAGCGTGAAAGCTGCGCCGGGACCGGGATCATCGCCCGCATCGGCTCGCCATCCGAGATCCGGCGCAAGTCCAGCACCAGCGCCAGCCCGCCATTGGCGACGAAGGGGAAGGGATGCGCCGGGTCCAGCGCCAACGGTGTGATGACCGGGAAGACCTGGTCCAGGAAATAACGCTCGAGCATGGCCCGGTCGTCGTCGGTCAGCTCGTCCGGCCGGACGACATGGATTCCCTCGTCCGCCAGCTTCCGCCGCAGTTCGGCCCACGAGGTCTGCTGCGCAGCCTGAAGCGCAAGCGAGTCGCGATCGATCAGCTCCAACTGCTGCATCGGAGCGCGCCCGTCGACCGAGAGCGTCTCGACCCCCGCACGCACCTGCGCCCTGAGGCCGGCGACGCGCACGGTGTAGAATTCGTCCAGATTGTCTGCCGAGATCGAAAGGAACCGCAGCCGTTCGAGCAATGGCTGCTGCGGGTCGCATGCCTCCTCGAGCACGCGCCAGTTGAAGGCGAGCCAGGACAGCTCGCGGTTGCGGAAGCGTTCGGGACTGGCGGCGTCGACCTCGACCCGATGCTGCTCAGGCACAGGCTGGATCGGCGCGTTCAGGAAGTCTGCGCGCATCGGCTACTCCGTTTCCCCGGCCGCAGCGGCCTGGGCCAGCGCATCGGCCGCGAGGACCCGCGTCACCGGCCGCTTTCGCGCCAGCGACAGCCGGTCCAGCGCCTCGACAGCGTGCCCGGCGGCGGCGAAGGATCGCTCGATTCGCCTCGCCAGGTACTGGATCACATCCGGTCCGACCTGAAGCTGGCGGTCCGCGAACAGCTTGACAAGGACCGACGACAGCAAGGTGTCGTCTGGCGGCGCCAGCCGGACGACCGGCAGCGCGGAGAGGCGCGAACTCAGGTCCGGGGTGGCGAACGACCATCGCCCCGGCGCCTCGCGGCCGGTGACCAGCAGCCAGCATACGCCGGACGCGGCCAGGTTCCAGAGGTGAAACAGCGCCCTCTCGGCATCCCGGCGGAGACCGGGTTCCAGACTGTCCAGCCGGTCCGCGTCCTCGACCACCACGCGGCCATGCGCTGCCAGACGCGCGGCGGTGGCGTCGTCCAGCGTGGCTGCCGCGACACATTCCGCACCGGCTTCCTGCATCCAGACATGCGCGAGATGGGTCTTGCCGGACCGCGCCGGGCCGACCAGCGCCATGCGCCGGTCCGGCCAGTCGCGCCAGCCATCCATCGCCGCCACGGCGGCGGCATTCGACGGAGAGACAAGAAATGCCGAGCGCCCCAGGGCTGGGCGATGCTCCAGCGCCAGGGGCAGTTGCCGGGAGGCGGCGGTCATTCGCCCGCCTCGCCGGGTCGCGAGCTCTCGGTGCCGATATAGAGCCGCGCCTGCTTGTAGCGCCCCACCAGGAAGCGCCCGAAGACCCCGATCCCGGCCGCGGCGGGAACCGCGATCAGCAGCCCGACGGCCCCGAACAGCGACCCGAAGGCCGAGAGCGCGAAGATCAGCCAGACCGGATGCAGCCCGATCTTCCCGCCGATGAATTTCGGCGTGAGCAGGTTGCCTTCGGCCAGCTGCCCGACCACGAACACCGCGGCGACGGCGCCGATCATCGCCGGATCGGTCCAGAACTGCGCCACAGCCACACCGATCGACAACGCCCCGCCGACGATCGAGCCGACGAAGGGAATGAAGCTGATCAACCCGGCGAAGGCCCCGATCAGAAACCCGAACTCCAGGCCGATCACGGTCAACCCGATGGCATAGTATGCCCCCAGGATCGCGCAGACCGATAACTGCCCACGCAGGAACCCGGCCAGCACCTGGTCGAGCTCGGTCATCAGCTTGCGGATCGTGTCAAGATGATCGCGCGGCAAACAATCGTCGATCCATGCGATCATCCGGTCCCAGTCGAGCAGCAGATAGAATGCCACAACCGGCGTGATCACCAGCAACGAGACGAAATCGACAACCGCCAGGCTGCCGGACCAGAGGCGTTCGAGAACCGACAGGCTCCAGCCCTGCGCCCGCTCGCGCAACGTGTCCAGCGCACCGCGGAGCGGCGAGCTTTCGTCGCCGAGCGCCGGCAGCCAGGTGGCCACGAAGTTGCGGACCCATTCGACATAGGCGGGCGCATTGACGACGACGCTGCGAATCTGTTCGGCCAGAATCGGAATGATCAGCAGCACCGCGAGTACCGCGAGACTCAGCGCCACGACAGTGACCAGCACGGTAGCCCAGATCCGCGACATTCCCATGCGCTGCAGCCGGTCGGCGAGCGGATCGGTCAGATAGGCCAGCGCTGCCCCCAGGACGAAAGGCAGCAAGGCGTCGGACAGCAGCCACAGCAGCAAGACCAGGACCGCCAGCCCGGAGGCCCACCAGCGAAGTTGCGCACCGATCGTCATGCGGTGAACTGCTCGCTGAGCAGCCGCTCTTCCAGCCCGTGGCCGGGGTCGTACAGCAGCTTGATCTCGATCTCGGGCGCCGAGGCGACATCGACCCGCCGCACGTCGCGCACCTCGACATGGTCGGCGGTGGCCGAGACCGGCCGCTTGGAGGGTTCGAGAATCTCGAAGGTGACCTTCGCCTCCCAGGGCAGGATCGCGCCGCGCCAGCGCCGGGGACGGAACACCGAGATCGGCGTCAACGCCATCAGGCGCGCCCGGATCGGCAGGATCGGCCCGTGCGCCGAAAGGTTGTAGGCGGTCGACCCCGCGGGCGTCGCAACCAGCACCCCGTCGCAGATCAACTCGTCCATCCGCGTCTCGCCATCGAGGATGATGCGGATCTTGGCCGCCTGCCGGGTTTCCCGCAGCAGGGCGACCTCGTTGATCGCCAGCGCCTCGTGACTGCCGCCTCTCAGATCGAAGGCGATCATCCGCAGCGGGTTGATGACCGCGCGGCGGGCCTGCGCCAGCCGGCTGGTCAGCTCGTCCGGGTGGTATTCGTTCATCAGGAATCCGACCGTGCCGCAGTTCATGCCATAGACCGGCGCCTCGAGCTGCATCGTGTCGTGCAGGGTATGCAGCATGAAGCCATCGCCGCCCAGTGCCACGATCACGTCGGCGCGCTCCGCCGGGACATGGCCGTACCGGTGGCGCAGGCCGCGCAGCGCCGCCTGCGCCTCGTCAGCCTCGCTGGCCAGGAAACAGATCTTCTCGAAGCTCACGCGCTGGGCCGCCCTGGGTTCGTTCCTTTGCCCGAGCATATCGGCCGCGCCCGACCGGGGCAATCGCCGCCAAGCGGTCCGGGGCCGGGTTCGCTGCCGTGAGAAATCTCCGGGCAGCCGTTCAAATTCTCAGGCGGGACCCCCGGTATCCCGGAACGTCGCTTTTGGTATAGAAGCGGGTGCCAAGGATGCTATAGCGCCGCCACCTGCCCGCCCGAGAGGAGACCGTCACATGGACGCCACCAGCCGCGATGCCGAATTCTTCACCGAATCCCTCGAGACCCGCGACCCCGAGCTGTTTGGCTCGATCCGCGACGAGCTGCACCGCCAGCAGGACGAGATCGAGCTGATCGCGTCCGAGAATATCGTCAGCCGAGCGGTGATGCAGGCGCAGGGCTCGGTGCTGACCAACAAATACGCCGAGGGCTATCCGGGACGGCGCTATTACGGCGGCTGCCAGTATGTGGACGTGGCCGAGCAGATGGCGATCGACCGCGCCTGCAAGCTGTTCAACTGCCGGTTCGCCAATGTGCAGCCCCATTCCGGCGCCCAGGCGAACCAGGCGGTCAACATGGCGCTGATCAAACCGGGCGACACGATCCTGGGCATGGACCTGTCGTCGGGCGGCCATCTGACCCACGGCGCCAAGGTCAACCAGTCTGGCAAGTGGTTCAACGCGGTGCAATACGGCGTGACCCGTACCGACAACCGCATCGACTATGACCAGGTCGCCGAACTGGCCGAGCAGCACAAGCCGAAGCTGATCATCGCCGGCGGCTCGGCCATTCCGCGCCAGATCGACTTCAAGCGCTTCCGCGAGATCGCCGATTCGGTCGGTGCCTGGTTCCACACCGACATGGCCCATTTCGCCGGGCTCGTGGCGGGCGGGGTGCACCCGAACCCGCTGGACCACTGCCACGTGGCCACCACCACCACCCACAAGACCCTGCGCGGGCCCCGCGGCGGCATGGTGCTGACCAATGACGAGGAGATCGCCAAGAAGATCAACGCGGCGGTGTTCCCGCAGCTTCAGGGCGGGCCCCTGATGCATGTGATCGCCGCCAAGGCGGTCGCCTTCGGCGAGGCGCTCAGGCCCGAGTTCCGCGCCTATTCGGCCCAGGTCGTCAGGAACGCCCAGACCCTGGCCGCGACCCTGATCGACGGCGGGCTGGCGATCGTCACCGGCGGCACCGACACCCATGTGATGCTGGTCGACCTGCGGCCCAAGAAGGTCACCGGCGTCGCCGCCGAGCGGGCGCTGGGCCGCGCCCACATCACCTGCAACAAGAACGGCATTCCCTGGGACCCGGAGAAGCCGATGGTGACCTCGGGCATCCGCCTCGGCTCGCCGGCCGGCACCACCCGCGGTTTCGGCACCGCCGAATTCGCCGAGATCGGCCGCCTGATCGTCGAGGTGATCGACGGGCTCGCCGCCAATGGCGAGGACGGCAACGGCGCCGTCGAGGCCGCGGTGAAGGCCAAGGTCAAGACCCTCTGCGACCGGTTCCCGATCTATCCGGGGCTCTGAGCGGCGCAATGGCCATCTCGCGCGACCAGGCCCGGGGAATGTTCCTCGGGCTGGCTGCGGGAGATGCAGTCGGCACGACTGTCGAGTTCCGGACCCGCGGCAGCTTCGAGCCTGTGACCGGCATGACCGGCGGCGGGCCGTTCCATCTCGCCGCCGGTGAATGGACCGACGACACCGCGATGGCGATCTGCCTGGCCGAAAGCCTTATCGAATGCGGTGGCTGGAATGCCATCGACTGCATGGACCGGTTTTTCGCCTGGTCCGAAGATGGTTACGCCTCGTGTACCGGCTCTTGCTTCGACATCGGCATGACGATCGCCCGTGCGTTGTCCCGCTACCGCCAGACCGGGCACCCATATGCCGGTTCGACCGATCCGCGGTCCTCGGGGAACGGTGCGATCATGCGACTCTCGCCCGCGGTCATCGCCTTGGCGGATGCACCTGAGGCGGCGGTCCGATTGGCCGTGCTGCAAGGCCGGCTTACCCATGCAAGCAGTGAGTGCGACCTCTATGCGGAGAGGCTGGCCAGACTGTTGATCACCGGCGACCCGGCAAAGGCGGAAGGGGCGCTGCCCGCTGGAACCGCCGAGGCGAAGATTTCCTCCACGGGCTATGTCAGGCATACCTACGAAGCGGCGGTTTGGGCCGTCGCGACAACGGGCGATTTCCGCTCCGCAGTGCTCCGCGCCGTCAATCTCGGCGACGACGCGGACACGGTCGGCGCGGTCACCGGGCAGATCGCGGGCAGACTCTACGGTGCATCAGGCATTCCCGCGGAATGGCTCGATCGGCTCGCCTGGTGCCATCGGATCGAGAGGCTGGCGGACACCCTGCTCGACGGCAAGATTTCGCCACCATCCGCCGCTGGCTGATCATGGCCGCCTGATTGATCCGGCGACTCAGTTGACCTTGGCCACCCCCAGCGGCACCGAGTATTTCCGGCACCAGATATAGACCTCGTCGAAACTCGCCGCGTCGATCCCCGCCGGAACCGCATAGGTCTGGGCGCCCTTGTTCTGGCGCAGTACCTCGAAATCCGTGCCGTCCGCGAACTTGCCGCCCTTGCCGAAGCCGACCCGCGGGTCTGGCGCGCCGTCCAGGCTGAAGTCCGCGCCGAGCCGGATTTCCCAGCCGGTGGCGGTCTGCACCACCTCGACCCCGCCAGTGGTCACATGGCCGCTGGCACCGGTGAAGCTGCCGCTGCCGGCCATGGCGGCAGCGGGGGCCAGTACCAGGACGGCGAGCAGTGCTGCCGATATCTTCTTCATCTCCAACCTCCGGGTCATTCTGTTGCCGTTCCGTAAGAGATGCTTGGATCGAACGGCATTTGCATCCCCCTTCACGCAGAGGTTATCAGCCTTGCCGCGGCCAGATTTTGGGCGTCGTCCGCGACCCCTACACAATCGATTGGCATGGCCCTATAGTGGTGGTGTTTGTGCGTGAAGGAGAGCAAGATGCGCTGCCCATTCTGCGGCAATACCGATACTCAGGTAAAGGATTCCCGCCCCGCCGAGGACCATGTGGCAATCCGGCGGCGGCGCAGCTGTCCCGGGTGCGGCGGCCGGTTTACCACCTACGAGCGCGTGCAGTTGCGCGATCTGGTGGTGGTCAAGAAGAATGGCAGGCGCGAGGATTTCGACCGCGACAAGCTCTCGCGCTCGATCCGCATCGCCATGCAGAAGCGCCCGGTCGAGCCTGACCGCATCGAGCAGATGATCTCGGGCATCGTGCGGCGGCTCGAGAGCATGGGCGATACCGACATTCCCTCGGACACGATCGGCGAGATCGTCATGGAGGCGCTGGCCCGGATCGATACCGTGGCCTATGTGCGCTTTGCCAGCGTCTACAAGAACTTCCAGGAGGCTGATGACTTCGAGGAGTTCGTCGCCGAGTTGCGTCCGCCTTCCGATACCCCCGAGGCCTGATCCATGCCCCAAGCGCCGGTGTCCGCGGAGACCGACGCCCGCTGGATGCGCATGGCGCTGGCGCTGGCGGCGCGGGGGCTCGGGCGGGTGGCGCCCAACCCAGCGGTCGGTGCGGTGCTGGTGCGCGAGGGCCGCGTTCTCGGGCGCGGCGCCACCGGGCCGGGGGGCCGGCCCCATGCCGAAACCATCGCGCTGGCCCAGGCGCTGGCCCTCTACGGCGCCGACGCGCTGCAGGGTGCCACCGCCTATGTGACGCTTGAGCCTTGCGCCCATCACGGCAAGACCCCGCCCTGCGCCCAGGCACTGGTCGAGGCCGGGATCGCCCGGGTCGTCTGTCCGCTGCAGGACCCCGACCCCCGGGTCTCGGGCCGCGGCTTTGCGGCGCTGGCCGCAGCTGGAGTCGCGGTCGAGACCGGGCTGATGGCGGACGTGGCGCGCCGGCTCAATGCCGGCTTCATGTCACGGATCGAGCGCGGGCGGCCGCACCTGACCCTGAAGCTGGCGGCGACGCTGGACGGGCGCATCGCCACCCGCACCGGCGAGAGCCGCTGGATTACCGGACCCGAAGCGCGGGCGCGGGTCCATCTGATGCGGATGCAGTCGGACGCAGTGCTGATCGGCGCGGGGACCGCCCGGGCGGATGACCCGATGCTGGATGTTCGGGGCTTCGGCCAGGGGGCGGCGCAGCCGCTGCGGGTGGTGGCCGATGGCGGGCTGTCGCTGCCGCTGACCGGCCGGCTGGCGATGAGCGCAGGCGACCATCCCGTCGCTGTGCTCTGCCGCCGCGACGCCCCGGCCGACCGGCGTGCGGCGATGGCCGGGCTCGGGATCGAGGTCATCGACACCGACGCGGGCACCGACGGCACGCTGGAAATCACCGATGCCGTCGCCAGGCTGGCCTCGGCCGGGGTGACCCGAATCCTGTGCGAGGGCGGCGGCCGGCTTTCGGCAACGCTTCTGGCCGCGGGTCTGGTGGACGAAGTGGCGCTGTTTTCCGCCGGCAAGGTCATCGGCGGCGACGGTGTCGCCGCGGTCGCGGAGCTCGGGCTCGACCGGCTTGGCGCAGCGCCGGGATTCGCGCTGGAGAGCGTCGAGCCGATCGGCGGAGATGTCCTCTCGGTCTGGCGCTCGCTGCCCGCGGAAACCCGCTGAAGCGCCCCGGCGGCAAGCCGGCAGGGCCATGGCCTCAGAACGTGGTCAGCGCCCGCGCCGATCCGGCAAACGTGACGAAGGGCATGACCGACTGCAGCACCTTCATCCACTTGGTGAAAGGCGCCGAGGTGACATAGAGCGTATCGCCGTCGCGCATCACGAATTCACGGGCCAGGAACATGCCGCCGGGACTGGTCAGGTCGATCAGGTAGACGACCCTCCGGTCGCCACCCCCCGGGGCGCCCGGCAGCACCTGTGCCGCGACCTCGGCCGGCTCCTGCCGGAAGATGAAGACGCCGGTGGGATCCGCGCTGGCGTCCAGAAGCCCGCCGACGGCGCCCATTGCCCGGTCGACCGACAGGTCGCGGGCTGGGAAGGGCACGGTCGCTGGGCGGCCGACGGAGCCCAGCGCCGTGAAGCTGCGCCGGTCGCGCTCGGCGATCACCGCATCGCCCGTGCGCAACGCCACGTCGTTGCGCGGGTCGTCATAGAGGTCCTGCACCCAGATCTCGCCCGAGGCGGTGCCGCGGCGCAGCTTGAGCCGCACCACCTCCGGGTCTTCGCCGACACCGCCGGCGCGCGCCAGCATCGGCAGCAGCCGCGCGGTCGGCGGCTCGATCGGATAGAGGCCGGGCGACCGCACCCGGCCCTGCAGGCTGACCACGCGCCCGCGCATCTCGAGTGGAAAGATGTCGACCTGGGGGTTCAGGGTCTGCTCGGCCAGTTGCACGCGAATGGCCTCGCGCAACTGGGCGACCGTCCGTCCCGCGGCGCGGACCGCGCCGACATAGGGGACGAAGATCATGCCCTTCTCGTCCACCTGCGCCTTCGGCAAGGCCGTCGCGCCGATGCCCTGCGGGTTCAGCAGGCCCTGGTCGATGTTCTCCCAGACGGTGATCGCCACCACGTCGCCCGGAGCCAGCGCCGCGGTGTCCTCGGGCGCAGCCTCGACGAAGGCCGCCGGGAACACCGCACGCTCGTCCAGCCGGGTCGCCTCGGCCACGGCGGGCGTGACGCGGACCAGGTCGAAGTCCAGCCCGGCCGGCGCCGGCGCGGTCACCTCGGAATAATCGGGTCCGCTGCGCGGCACGCCGCACGAGGCGAGGCCGGCCAGCAGGGCGGCGAACAGGATGGGGCGGAGCGCTCCGGCAATCATCGGCATTTCGACTTTCCCTTTCTGGGTGGGCCGGTTCGGCATTCAACCGTTCCGGTCTGCGGACCTATGGCCCGGTCCGTTGTTGCGGGTGCCGGTCCTCATCCGACCGCCAATCGTAGTTCCGCGGCCTGCGGCCGCGGGATCGGGGCGACGGCCGGCGCGGCCGCGCCGGTTTCGGCCAGCAGCGTTTCATAGGGGTCGAGCGGCGCCAGCATCGCCTGCGGCAGCGTGGCAAGGAGTTCGTCGATCCCGGCCTCGGAATAGAACGAACCGCGCAGCTGCGACGTCTGGATCAGGAACTGGCGGAACGCCCAGTAATGCGCCTGCCGCGGCGGCCGTGGGGCGGCAAAGAAACGTGCCAGCGGTTGGTCCGAGGTCAAGCCGGGGCGCGCATAGACCGCATCGCCCAGGGCGGCCACTGGCAGTCCTCGCCACAGCGCCTGTTGCCCCGCGGTCGAATTCACGGTCACCACGCTCCGCGCGCCATCCAGAAGCGCCGAAAGGCCGTTTCCGCCGTCGAGGAACAGCACCCGTCCGGCCACGCCGTGATGCGCCGCTTCGTCCGCGATGACGCGGCCCAGCCGCTCGCGCCCGTCCTCGAATGGATGGGCCTTGAAGACCAGAAGCTCGTCAGGCGCAGCGCCGGCTGCAAAGCCCGCGACACAGTCGGCGACGAATTCCGCGGAGCAGCGATAGGGCGAATGGAACTGCATCGCGCTGTCGAACGAGAGTTGCAGCAGGGCCAGATTGTAGGTGCGGCCCGCCGCCAGCAGCCGCCAGACCTGGAATCCCTGGGCCGCCCGGCGCAGGGGCAGGCTCGCGAGCCGGGAAAGATAGAGACCCAGCTCGGCCCACAGGCCCCTGCTTCTGCGGCTGCGGTAGCGCCCGTAGGCACGCGATGGCATCAGAAGCCGCAGGTAGTACCTTGCCGAGTGCCACATATGGGCGCGATGGCTGCCCCAGCGGTCGGGGACCTGCTCGGCCGGCGGCTCACACGGACCCAGCGCCCGCATAATTCGGTCGAGGCCGATCTCGTTCAGCAGCGAGTTGCCGTTGCTGCCCCCCCGCTCGTAGGTGGCCCAGTGAGGGCGCAGATACCCCTCCTCGAGACAGTGGCAACGGATGCCGCGGGCGCGGGCCAGGTCAATTGCTTGGGCGTGCTCGGGACGCGAGTCGCCGTAGAGAACGATGTCGGTGACCCAGTGGAGAGAAAGATACCGGACCAGCCAGGCCGCGTAGGAGGCCTCCGGCCCGACATAGCGGTCCAGCGGACCCGCGGCCTGCCATTCCGCCTCGTCCGCCGCGTTGAAGGCGACCCGCCGGACCTTGGCGCCCAACCGCGCCATCTCGAGTGCAAGGTCGCGGAAGAACGGCCCGTGTGGACCCTGAAGAAACAGGAAGACGCGACCGCTTGCCTCGTTCATGCCACTGCTGGTCCCCTGGCCGGTCACGCCCGATACTCGATGGGTCAGCGCTACCACGGCGAAGGTTAATGGACGGCTTACGCCGCGCGGGCTTTCGGCCCGCCAGCCGCGCCAATGCCTTGCCCCAACCAATGGCTTTCTGTATCGCTGGCGCCCAGACCCCGCTGGGGGACAAGTTCAGAGGATCGCCGCATGTTCACCGGGATCATCCGCGAGGTCGGCACGCTGCTCGCCCGGCGCGACGCCGGCGACACCTATCTGCGAATCGGTTGCCAGCGGTCGCCCGAGACCATCGAGATCGGCGCCTCGATCGCCTGCAACGGAATCTGCCTGACGGTGATCGAGACCGGGTCAGACAACGGCCAGAACTGGTTCGAGGTCGCGGCGTCGGCGGAAACCAAGTCGAAGACCACTCTGGGCGGCTGGCAGCCCGGCCAGCGGATCAACCTGGAGCCCGCGCTCAGGCTGGGCGACGAGATGGGCGGGCACATCGTCTCGGGCCATGTGGACGGGGTTGGGGAAATCACCGCGATCCGGCCCGAAGGCGACAGCCATCGGCTGACGATCCGGGCACCGGAAGGGCTGGCGAAATTCATCGCTGCCAAAGGCTCGATCTGTGTCGACGGCATATCGCTGACCGTGAACGAGGTCGCGGGCGCAGCCTTCGGGGTGAACATCATTCCGCACACCTGGTCGGTGACCAGCCTCGCAGGGGCGGAACCGGGCGCGCGAGTAAATCTGGAAATCGATTTGCTGGCGCGGTATGTCGCCCGCCTGAACGAAATGACGGGCTGAATCCCGCGCCGCACTCCGGAGCCTCCGATGACCGAAACCGACTACAGCGACTACATCTCGACGGTCGCCGAGATCATCGACGAGGCGCGCAACGGGCGCATGTTCATCCTGGTCGATCACGAGGACCGCGAGAACGAGGGCGACCTGGTGATCCCGGCGCAAATGGCCACACCCGACGCGGTCAACTTCATGGCCATGCACGGGCGCGGGCTGATCTGCCTGGCGATGGAGGCCGAGCGGCTCGACAAGCTGGGGCTGCCGATGATGGCGCCATCCAACAGCTCGCGCCACGAGACCGCGTTCACCGTCTCGATCGAGGCCCGCGAGGGCGTGACCACCGGCATCTCGGCCCATGACCGGGCCCACACCATCGCGGTGGCGATCGACCCGAAGTCCACCCCCGCCGATATCGCGACGCCTGGCCATGTGTTCCCGCTGCGTGCCCGCGAGGGAGGCGTGCTGATGCGGGCCGGGCATACCGAGGCAGCCGTCGACGTGGCGCGCCTGGCGGGCCTCAGCCCGGCCGGCGTGATCTGCGAGGTGATGAAGGACGACGGCTCGATGGCCCGGTTGCCCGACCTGGTTGCCTTCGCGCAGCGGCACAACCTCAAGATCGGCACCATTTCGGACCTGATCGCGTACCGCCGCCGTCACGACAACCTGGTCCGCGAAGCCGCTTCCGAGACCATGACCTCGACCATCGGGGGCGAGTGGAGCATCCGCATCTTCACCGACCAGACCGAAGGCGCCGAGCATATCGCCCTGGTCAAGGGCAAGGTCGACGACGGCGAACCGGTCCTCGTGCGGATGCACGTTCTGGACCCGCTGGACGATCTGCTGGCGCTGCATGCCGAGCGCTGGCAGCAGGTACCGGATTCGATGGCCGCCATCGCGTCGGAGGGGCGCGGCGCCATCGTGATCCTGCGCGACATGTCGCCGAACGCGATCTCGGCCCGGCTGAAGGGCGGGGGCGCCTCGCCGAAGGAATTGCGGCAGTATGGCGTCGGCGCCCAGATCCTGGGCGCGCTGGGCGTGACCGAGCTGATCATGCTGACCAATTCGCCCGCCCCCAAGGTGGTTGGCCTCGAGGGCTATGGCATCACCATCATCGGCACCCGGCCGATCCCGAAGCGGTGCGAGTGACATGGCCTCGCACGAGCAACATGGCGTCCTGCCCCTGCCCGAGTTTACACCAGCACCGCGGCTGCTGATCGTCGCGGCCCCGTTCTACCGGAAGATCGCCGACGACCTGATCGCGGGTGCCCGGGCGGTGCTGGACGCAGCCGGCGCGGTGCACGAGCTGGTCGAGGTTCCGGGCGCGCTGGAAGTGCCGGTCGCGATCCGGCTGGCCGCCGCCTCGGGCGCCTTCGAGGGTTATGTCGCGCTCGGCTGTATCATCCGCGGCGAGACCACCCATTACGACACGGTCTGCAATGACAGCTCGCGCGGCCTGATGCTGCTGGGCATCGAGCGCGGGCTGGCGATCGGCAACGGCATCCTGACCTGCGAAAACATGGCCCAGGCGGCGGTGCGCGCCGACCCCTCCGAGATGGACAAGGGCGGCGGCGCGGCAGCGGCGGCCCTGCATCTGGTGGCGCTGGCCCGGCGTTTCCGGAGACGTGCCTCGGGCGACGTTCTGCTGGCGGCCTCGGGCGGCGAGCCGGGGGCGGCCTGACATGCCCTCCAAAGCCCACGAGGAGGCGCGGCTGGCGCGCTCGGCCGCCCGGCTGGCGGCGGTGCAGGCGCTTTACCAGATGGAGATCGGCGGCGCCGACTGGCAGACCGTTCGCCGCGAGTTCGAGGATCACCGCCTCGGCGCCGAGATCGAGGGCGCCCAGTACCGCGAGGCCGATATCGAGCTGTTCCGCGACATCCTGAAGGGCGTCGTCGCCCGGCAGGCGACCATCGACCAATTGACCGACCGGGCGCTGGTCGAGAAATGGCCGCTGGGCCGGATCGATGCAACGCTCCGTGCCATCTTCCGCGCCGCCGGGCACGAATTGACCGCCCGCCTAGACATCCCGCCGAAGGTGTGCATCGGCGAGTATGTCGACGTGGCAAAGGCGTTTTTCGAAGGCGGCAAGGAAGCGAAGTTCGTGAACGCCGTGCTCGACCACATGGCCCGCGAGGCGCGGCCGGAGGCGTTCGCGGGGTAGCCGGCGATCGGCGGCCCCAATCATTTCCACCACTTGACTGGACACCGATCCGAGGTGTCGAGCCGGCCTCCGGCAGACTCAGATGCTTACATCGAGTCGGCCTTCGTTGCACAACGGCCGCGAAGCGTTTCAGGTCCCTCGTAGCCGCCTTCATCAAACTCAATCCGATCAAAGCCGCGCCACCTAATCATTTGTAATGGCGCTGAATTCACCGGTCGGGACTGGCTTCCCGCGCTTGAATACCGCGTTACAATCTCCGATTGAGAGGTCGTGAAATATATGATATCATTAGAGAATGTAGAGTGAATTTCCTATGAGTACAGATTTTGGGAGATCGATTATGAGCGCGCATCCGGCGCGGGTGACTTCCGATCCAGAGCTCGAAAACCCGCACCGCGTCGTCATCCGGTCCGTCGGGTCGGCGGTGCCGGCGAGCGCAGCCTCGGTGGCCGCGGGGCTTGGTGTTCCGGTGCGCCGTGTGGTCGAAGCCTTCTACCGCGCGCCGGCCGTACTGGTCGATCAGGTCAGCCCCGAGATCGCCGATAGCATGGCCAAGTTGCTCGGCGAGCTCGGCTACGAGGCGGATGCCGAGCCGGAAACCGTCCCTCGGCTGGAGCCTGAGCAACTCTTCGACGTCGCGGTCCATGTAGAGGATGTCCAGCAATACGCCGCGATCGTCGCGGCGCTGTCGAGATTCATCGGATCGAGTGACGAGGAGGCTGCCAGGTTGCTCTCCACTCCGCCTGCGATCGTGTTGGGCGGCGTCAGCGCGGCCACGGTCGCGGCATTGAAAGTGGCGCTCGGCGCAGGGGCGAGCGTGGTCCATTCGGACCCCGATGTGGCCGCCTACGACCTGTTCCTGGCGCAATGCGAACCTCGAATCGCCGATCAGGTGCTGGCCGACCTGCGCCGCCGTGGTCACGAGCCACTGGGGCGGGGCGGCTGCATTTTGACGGGCCTGGAACGGGTCGAGGCGGACGGGCTGTGGGCGCAGCACCAGAAGACCGGCGCGCTGCGGGTCGTCAACCGCGATTTCCTGCGCTTCGACGTGGTGCTGACCGGCCCGGCGGCCGCCACACCGACAGCCGAACAGACGGCCGCGCTGACCGAGGTCGCCGGCATTCCTGAGGCAGTTGTCCCGGCGGTCTTCGGCGAGTTGCCGATCACCCTGATGGATGCGGTCCCGAGCGCCGATCTGCCCCGGATTCTGGACGCCCTTGCCGCGGCGGGGCTGGAGGTCAGCGCCGAGTTGGTGACCTTCCTGCATCTGGGGCTGGAGATCGTCGCCGCCGAGTCGCCGCGGCGGCTGCAGGGCACCCTGACCGAACTCGGCATCCTGAAGGCGGGCGAGATGCTTCCGCGGCTGCCGTTCCGGCTGCCCTATCACATGCCCGAACTCCAGGCCCGGCTGATGCGCGATTCGCTGGCCGGCATCGGCGTGCGCGCGATGCTGGTGGAGGCACCGGGATGAGCAGGGCCGCCGATTCACGCAATGGCAACGGGCGGGCCGCCCACGACATCCATTTTGGCATCGCCGAGGCCGGCAAGCTCGCCGCCCTGGCCGGAGACCATCGCGAGGCCCTGCGCCATTACCGCGAGGCCCTGCGGATGGCGGTCTCGGCGGGTTCGCCCGAAGTCTTCTTCCGGCATTACACCCAGTGCGTGCTGGAGAGCCTGGAACTGCTGGGGGATTATGACGCGATCATCCAGTTCTGCGAGAACGCCGACGCCCATTACGCGACTCTGTCGCAGCCCAATCCGCTCCTTGCCCGGGACCACGGGTCGGTGCTGGAACGCCTGGGCGCCGTGCATCTGAAGGCCGGCCGCCAGGCCGAGGCGAAGGACGCACTGACCCGCGCGCTGGACACTGCCGGCGCAGGCCGGTTGCCGCTGGCCGCGACCTTGCTGGGATGGTTGAGACGGGGCCTCTGCCCAGACGTTACGCGGATCACCGAGACCCAGAAGAAGCACAAGTATTTCACCGTCCGCCGCGATCAGGTGGACAAGACCCGTGCCCGCCCGATGCCGAAGGGCAGCGGCGGCACACCCACATCCGTGGCCGGATTCAACGCCGCCGACGTCCCCTGACGACGGTCCAACCCGCCGCGGGAATCGCGGCATGGAGGTATTAGGATGCTTGACCTCGAAGACATGACCCCCGGACAGGTATTGGCCGATGCAAGCGTTGCCGAGTTCATCAAGACCCTCGGCCTCTCGATCGCCGAGGCGCAGAAGGCGCTGGACGAGAACTCGGTCGACCAGATCGGCGAGTTCATCACCCCGCGCGAAGGCCTGGGCGGGCGCACGCTGCTCGACATGGGGCTGTCGCCGGCGTTCTACCATTACCAGCATGCCGACATCAGCTGCTCGCTGCAGCTGAACCTCAGGGTCGAAAAGGACCTCAGCGTCGGGCTGAACCTGTCGGGATCGTTCAGCGATACCACCACCTCGGACGAGAACCGTACGGCTTCGAGCTCCAGTACCGAGAGCGGATCGGAAACCCGCACCTCCGAGCGCACGGCCAGCGTCAATATCGAGGCCCAGAGCCAGGGCGCGCTGACCATCGGCGGGCGCAATTTCCAGCTCAGCGGCGACGACCCCTTCACCCGCATCCGCAACCTGCAGGAAGCTGTCACCGCGGATGACGCGGCCGGCGTGCCACGGCTGCTGTACCGGCCAACGCCGCGCACCTTCCAGATCACCACCGACGCGCCGGCGGACAAGGTCCAGACCACCACGAACACCATCTCGTTCCAGGGAGGCGGGTTCGACCGGGCAGTGATCCAGGTCGATACCGACGTGGCCACCGATTACCGCTTGAACGCGTCCACCACAGTCAGCACGACCGCGCAGGGCTCGGTCTCGACCTATGCCGATCATGTTGCGGCACAGATAAACGCGGCAGGGATGACCGCCTTCGTCGTCGGGCCGAGCACGCCGCTGATGAAGACCTATTTTCGGACCGGGCGCCACCACCTCGAGACCTTCAGCACGGGATCCACCACCTATAACGACAGCTTCGCGCAGCGGCTGATGGAACTGGCACAGTTCATTCGCCTGCACAGCATCCCGGTCGAAATCGAAGGCTATGCCGATGCCCAGCCCTATCGCGGGCAGGGGTCATCGAGTTCGGACCAGTCCAATCGCGACCTCGGCGACCGGCGCGCGCACGAAATTGAGCGCTTCCTGCTTGCCAACGGGGTGCAATCGTCGCTGATCACCATGGTGCCCTCGCGCGGCGCGGCCGATGCGCAGGCCGCTGGCGGTCCGGAGGACAACGTGAACTTCCGCCGGGCCGAGGTTCGCACCCGCGGGCGCACCGCCTATTACATCTTCGTCCGCGCGCCGAACTCCAGTTTTACGATCGAGAACGTCTCGCCGGACAAGCTGACGCCGCCGCTGACCCCGGGCAACGGATTCATCTTCCTGTACCGGCCGCAGCCGCTGGCGCTGGCGGGCAAGAAAGTCACCATCGACGGGACCGAATTCGGTTTGAGCGGTGCCGCCGGCGGCGGCCATGGTCCAGGCACTCCCTCGGCCCATGCCCATAACCTCAGCACCGCGATCAACGGGAATGCCGCGGTCGACTTCACATCGTCGGCCGAGGCAAACGTGGTCACGGTCTTCGGCAAGACCACGCCCTTCGAGTTGACGCTGGTCACCTCGGAGACGCGACAGATCCAGATCAGCGGCACCGAGGGTATCACCATCACCAGACAGTTCACGCGCAGCCAGAGCAGCAGCCTGACGCGGCAAAACACCGGCAACCGGACGGTGGCGGTGGGGGCCTCGCTGGATGTGCGGTTCTCGCGGCAATACGAGATGAACGTGACGGGCAATTCCTCGATCTCGGCGCGTCTGGTCTCGATACCCGCACCGCCGCAGTTCCTCGAGACCATCAGGGAATTCCTGAGCGGCAACCAGAACTAGGGGGCTGTCATGGCCAGTGTCGTTCCACAAGTCACACGCTCGCTGGTCTCGGCGCCGCTGCCGCAGATCATCGAGAAGCTCGGGGTGGCGATCGCACAGGCCCAGATGGCGCTGGACCAGAACTCGGTCCAGATCGCCAAGGAGCTGTCCGAGACCGAGGTCGAGATCGGCAACCGGTCCCACAACCTTCTGTCGCTGGGCTTCACCCCCACCTTCTATGCCTTCACCGAGGCTACGGTCGAGGCGAAGCTCAGCTTCACGATGACCGAGAGCACCGAGATGTCGGTCAATGTCGGAGTACAGGCCGGGGTCAATGCCGGGATCTTCATGGCCGCCGCCTCGGTCGACGTGGGCTATGCCCGGAAGTTCTCGGTCTCGTCGTCCGGGACCAGCTCGATCGCAGCGCGGCTGGTCTCTCTGCCGCCGCCGGAGATCTTCATGCAGTTGCTGAAACGCGAGTACCAGCAGGAAATCGCCTAATTTGAATCGACATCGGAAAAGGAGAAGAACATGGCCATCGGACAGGAGCTTCTGAACGTCCCAATGGGTGACATGATCCGGCAGATGGCGTTTGCCATCGCGGACGGCCAATACAAGCTCGACGAGAACTCGATCAACGTCGCCGAGATGATGGGCGGCCTGACCACGGTCTATGACGAAAGGGGCGACGTCACCTTCGACGACAGCCGCGTCTTCTTCGGCTACGAGTACATGACCGTGAAGGAGGCCCGGGCCTATGCCGCGGTCGATGACGCCCTGTCCGGCAGCATGGACGACGACACCATCAAGCTGGGCGAGGTCCTGGACAAGATCATCAAGAGCGGCGACACCGACGACACCGAAATCCGGGTGCCGGTGCGCCATTCGATGATGGAGCTCGGCTTCACGCCGACCTTCTATCAGTTCGTCGACACGATCATCGAGGTGAAGATCGCCATCAAGATCACCCGGACCCGCGAGTTTTCCCGGACCCGGACCGACAAGAACCGCAACGCCGCCTCGTCGCACAAGCGCAAGCGCAGCTTCTGGGGCACCAGCCGGTCCAGCGCCCATCAATCCACGGTCGCGACCAGCCAGGTCGATGCCACCTATTCCGGCAAGTATTCCTACTCCGCTGAGGGCGCCAGCATCTTGCGCACCAAGATCACCCCGGTGCCGCCGCCGGCCATACTGGAAGAAAGAATCCGTTCATTCATGGAAAGCGAGGAAGAGCGCCGCGCAGCGAGCCTCGAGAAGAAACGCAAGGAACTTGGCCTCGACACCCCGGCACCGGAATGATCTCTGGCATTGAGGAGTCTTTGCCATGACCGTTGGCACGGAACTTATGAACACCCCGTTCCCGGAGATGATCCGGCTGCTCGGGGTTGGCATCGCGGAGGCGCAGTACGAGCTGGACCTGGTCTCGCTCAAGATCGCGCGGATGATGGCGGGCTACGCCCCCGATCCCGAACCGGAGGAGGGTCAGCCCCCGCCGGTCGTGGCGAGCCCGCCCGAGCGCAACATGCTGGTCCAGCTGGGGGACGGAAACGAATACTCGCTGCTGGAACTGGGCTTCACCCCGACCTTCTATCAGTTCGTCGATACGCTGATCGAACTGAAGATGTCGATCTCGGTGTCGCGCGAGACCAATATCTCGCGGTCGTCCACCCAGGTCAGGGCCAGCGTCAAGGGCAGCGTCGGGTTCTTCTCGGCGACGGCGAAGATGAACGTGAGCAGTGTCTCGGCCTCGTATTCGTCGAAATACCAGTACTCCGCCGAAGGCAGCTCGCTGATCCGCACCAAGCTGGTGCCGGTGCCCGCGCCCGCGATCCTGGAGCAGCGCATTCGCTCGATGATCGCCAGCACGGTGGCCGCGGCGGAAGGTGAGGGCTAGCGATGGTGCGGCGCAGTTGGCGCGATCTCGGCGCAGCGGGCGGGTCCGCGCCGCCCGGTGCTGCGGGGACAACCGCGCCGGCACGGCCGGGAGCGCCTGCCGGGCGCGGCGCTGGGGACCTGGAAGCCGCCGCCGCGATGGCGCCCGACGCGCGCCTGGGAGAGCTGTTGCGCCAGCGCCGCGCGCTGGAGGCGCGCATCGCCGGGCTGGCAGGTCTGCCCGGTGCGCCCGGCGATGACGCGCAGACCGCACGCTATCCGGTGATGAGCTTTGCCGAGCGCAGGCGGGAGCAGGCCGAATGGGCTGCACGCCGCAATGCGCTGCGCGCGCAGCAGGACGAGATTCGCGGCCGGACCGGCGACGCCGCCGGGGGGAGCCAGCCCGCTCCAGAGCCCGGCGGCTTGGCACCGACCCCGCTGGAGGCCCGTCTGGGCGCCGGTCTGCCGATCCGGACCGACCTGTCGTCCGGCCGGACCCATCTCGGTGCCGCGCGCGACTGGATTTCGGACCGCACCTCCGGCCTCCGCTCGGGCATCGGCGCGGCGCGGCGGCGGGTTCAGGAAGCGATCACGCCGGTCAACCGGGTGGCCGATGTGGGCAACGACCTGCAGCGGCAGACCGACGACGCCGGGCGGCAGCTTCGCGACCTTGACCGGCGCCTGGCTGAAGAAGGGGTCTCCGAGGCGGATCGCGCCGAGATCCGAGATTCGATCGGAGGTGAGCAGATTTCGAAGGTCAGCGGCCCGCTTGCCCGCGCCAACAGTGCCTTGAACGCCCCGCGGCGGGCAGTCGAGCGGGTCGACGAGGGCTGGCAACGCAGGGAGCGCGCCGTCACCGGCGCGATGGACCGCTTCGGCAGTTACGCCGAGATGCGCGACCGGCGCCTGTCGCCCGAGACCGGCGGTTCCGGTGATCTATTCGAGCGGATGCGCGCCAATCGGATGGCAGCGCTGGAGCGCCGCCGCGAGCAGCAGCGCGCCGAGGAACGCGACCAGGCCCGGCGCGACCGCGCCCGGCGGGCGAGCGCCGAGCGCCGCCGCGACGAAGCAAAGAAGGAAGAACGATGAGCGACGGCGATTTCATTGCCGATACACTCGAAGCCATCCTTGTCGGCATGGCGGAAAGTCTCAGAGACGCCCAGGAGGCGCTCAACGCCGCGCCTTCGCTGGACAATTTCGGCCGCCCGGCGCCCCGGTACCAGATCCCCAGCCTCGATTTCGAGATCGGTTTCCGGCTGGCGACCGAGACCAAACAGAGCGGCGGCGCCCGGCTGTTGATGATGCCGGTAAAGACCGGCGAGACCAGCAGCGAGGTGACCAGCCGCATCACCGGCCGCTTCGTCGCCGTGCCGCCGGGCGACGGGTTGCCGCTGCCGGTGCTGACCGCCGCGGCCACCCGCGACGCGGGCGGCAATATCGTCCTCGCGGTCTCGGCCAGCAACAGCGCTGGCGAAGTGCTGACCGGGGTGCCAATCGAGCTCAATTTCGACATGGAGGCCTCGCGTGCGCTGTCGCAGGCGGCCGGCGTCCAGACGCCACGGCTGGCAGGCGCAGTCACGCTGGGCGACGCGGTCCTGGTTACCGATGAGACCGGACAAGCGGCCACCAGCGTTTCACTGGCGCCCAGCCTGCAGCGACAGGCGGTAGTCGTGCTCAGCGCCGAGCTGGGCTCTGAAATGGTCCGTGTGACGCTGAGCAAGGAGATCGGCTGATGGTCGCTGTCGTCGTCGCCGCGAAGATCTTCACCGACGAGGGCAAGCCGGCGGTGGGCCATAATGTCGAGGTCCATTGCTTCTCGGTCAATGCCCGGAGCTGGCGGACGGTGCTGAACGCCCGCACCAACAATGCCGGAGTCGTGTCCGCCAGAATCCCTGAAGTTGCGACGTCAGGTGAGTTCGCGCCCGCATTCCGTCTCGTCGAGCCCGGCTCGCCGGTGCCACGCGTCCTGGCGACCGGAGGCATGGTGCAGTTCAATGCCAACTCGAAGATCCTGATGGTCGATTTCGGAGAGATCGAGCGACTGGAGGAGACCTCCTTCCAGCGCCAGCATGTGGCGTCCGCCTTCCGCAATACGAAGCACGTGACGGCCGGCGTTCCCAAGCGCCCCGAGGTCAACACGGTGGGCGTAACCCGGATGGTGCTGTCGAACCCGGCCCTGGTCGCGGGGTTTGCAACGCCCGGCGCCGCGGCCGCCACGCCCGACGCCACGGTCGCGCTGCTGGTCAGCAAGGAGACCGCAGCGTTCAAGAAGCGCGAGACCGAGTTGAATTCGCTGCTCATGGACAAGGACCGCCAGATCATGGCGAAGACCGATAACCTGACGGTCGCTGAGAATCAGATCAAGAACCTGGAAGCGTCGCTCGCCACCGCCAGGGTAGCGGCGGAAGCGGCCCGGGGCGAAGCACAGGCCGCCAAGGCCGCCGAGGCCGCGGCCAAGGCGCAGGCGGAAGCCGCCAGGGTCGCAGCGCAGGCAAGCCCGAAACCGGCCACGACGGAGGCGGATGTCGGCACCCTTCTTTCCAATTTCGGCTCGAAACTGAACGTTGCCAACACCCAGATGAAGACCCGAAGCGTTGGGTACAAGGTGAGCAACGTCAAGCTGGACCTGCGGGGCAAATTGCTGAACGAAGGTCAGACCATCCAGATCGGTCGCGCGCCCGGCGATGCACCGGATGATTCCGGGCTCAGCGCCGAGTTGATCCCTGACGATCCGGCGACCAGACCGGACTCCGTCGCCGTGCCGGACGTCTCCGGGCTGACAGAGGCGGCGGTGCGCCGGGTCCTGGCCTCGGTGGGCCTGCGGCTCAACCTGGCCACCAAGACGCTGGCTGACGGGCAGGGAACTGCTGGCCAGTCGATCCAGCAGCACCCCGCCGCCGGGTCCGATGCCAGGCGCGGCAGCAGCATTCTGGTCGTGTTCGGCGTACGCGCCACACCCCCAGCAGGGAAGGAATAGACCATGGTCGACTTGCGCAAGCTGACGAGAGAAGTGGTCGCCTCGCCGCTGGGCGACGTGATCGCCTCGGTGGGCGAGGGCGTGGCGGCGGCGCAAAACGCGCTGGACGAGGGATCGCTGGCGGCGGTGCTGGACATCTACTCGGAGAACGACGACCAGAAGCTGGCGCTGTTGCGCGAGATCGGCTACCGGCCCACCTTCTATGCCCTGCCCGAGACCATCGGCGAGGTGCGGGTGGCGCTGCGTCTGGGACAACGATCCGGGGCGCGGCCCCCGGCATCGGCGGCCCGCGCCGCGACGCCCGCGGTCTCGGCCAACCTGGCGCGGCTGGGGCTGAATACCGGGGTGGTGCCGCGGATGTACGCGACGCCGGTCGATGCGGGCTACGCCAACCAGTTCGCCTATTCCGCCGACATCAGCGCCAAGGTCACCTTCAAGATCGTCCCGATCCCGGCGCCGGAGGGCGCGGACGAGTTGCGCGTGGTCCCGACCGTCACCGGCCTCGAGGTTCCGGCCGCCCGCGACGCGCTGGAGGCGCTGGGTCTGGAGCCGGCCTTTGTCGACCAGGCCACCGGCAACACCGTGGCGAACCCGGACGACAAGGCGGCCGTGGCCGAGCAGTCGCCCGTTGCTGGAACCATCGCGCGTGCCTCGGATACCGTCACGCTGATGATCGTCTGAGCCGTCAGGGCGGAACAGGAAAGGCCCCGGGGTCTC
>DATHZU010000236.1:0-9317 GCA_035458445.1 Thermohalobaculum sp.
CCGACCAGCGCATCGTAGCAATGCCCGCGCATGGTCAGCTCCACCGTATCGGCGATGGCCTCGCGGCTGGCGAGCGAGGAGCGCATGCCCTCATGGCCCATGGCGATGCCGTCGGTCACGGTGATGGTCGTGAATTCGCGCGGCGTGCCATTGGCCGCCTTGACACCGAGCTTGACCGCCTGGGCCTGCCGGCTGAGTGCGATGTTGCAGGGCGCGGCCTCGTTCCAGCAGGTCGCCACGCCGATGAAGGGGCGATGAATCTCCTCGTCGCTCAGGCCCATGGCGTAGAAATACGACCGGTGCGGCGCCCGGGCCGGACCCTCGGTCACATGGCGGCTGACGAGTTTCGACTTGTCGAAGGTCTTGGCGTCCATGTCTCATCCGCCTCCTGCGGAGCGTCTGTCGTGATTCATTGCTGGCGAGACCCTAACGGCGGCCCGGCACCGATTCCAGCGGTTATGGAGCGCGTTCCCGCGGATCGGAAGCCGAAATTCCACCCCATGGGGCGAAAAACCAAACGCGATTGACTAGTATCAATGTGGCGGGTGCGGTGCTCGCCTTGGATGGCACGCACCCGAGAGGAAAGGAAGGTCCCAAATGTCCAAGCACCCGATCGACCACGATCGCGACCGCGACGACGCGAAGGTCGCCAAGGAATACGCCCGGATCGAGCGCGAGAAGGGCGACATCAAGGATCCGAAGGTCCGCGCCATGACCAAGGCGGGCCATGCCGCCGAACCCGAGGCCGACGACGCGCGGCTGAAAGCTTTCCTGAAGATCGATCGCGAGAAGGGCGAATCGTAAGCGGCTTGAACCGCTTCGGCTACGCAGCTAACGTCGGTCCCGAGCCCGCCGGCAGGATTGGCTGCGGCGGGTCCCGATGTGCGAGGGGACCGGCAAATGACATCTCCGCTTGAGCAATTCGCTGCGCCGGGGACCCTGCGCCCCGGGCTGTGGCGCCTGGTGGTGGGAGTCGCCATCATCCTCCTGATCTGGGTGCTGTGGACCGCGGCGGTGCTGGCGGCGGTGGCGCTGGTGAACCTGGCCTCGGGCATGTCGGTCGACGACGCCCTGACGGCCATGCAGGCCCAGATTGGCAGCGGCGAACCGCTGGGGGTCATCCTGACATTGCTCACCTTCGCCGGCATCTGGCCGGGCACCTGGGCCGCGCTGCGCCTGATGCACGCTCAACGCTTCGCGACCCTGCTGTCGCCCACCGGCCTGATGCGGTGGAGCGAGTTCGGAACGGGGTTGCTGCTGGCGGTGGGGTTCTGGCTTCTGACCCTGGCGTTTGGCATGGCGCTGGCGGGCGCTCCGGCGCGCAGCGACCTGCCGTTGGGTCTCTGGCTTGCCGCCCTGTCGCCACTGGCCGTCCTCGTGTTCTTCCAGGCCTCCGGCGAGGAACTGATCTTCCGCGGCTACATCCTGCAGCAACTTGCGTCGCGCTACCGCAGCCCGATGATCTGGGCCTTCCTGCCGTCGTTCCTGTTCGGCCTGCTGCATTATTCGGGCGGCGCCGGGCTGGGCATCGGCTGGCACTACGTCGCGGTGACCACGCTGTTCGGCCTAGCCGCGGCGGCGATGGTGTGGCGCACCGGCAGCCTGGCCCTCGCGATGGGCATGCACACCGGCATGAACATGTTCTCGCTGTCGGTCGTCGGGATCGACGGCATCATCGACGGCACCCAGCTCTTCATCTATGACGGCGCCAGCGCCCGGGTGCTGTTCCTGACCGACGGAACCGCGACGGCGATCCTGCTGGCTTTCGTGCTGTCGCCCTATTTCCCGCTGGGGCGCCGGGCCACCGCCTGAAGCGGTTTGCGTTCAATGTGGGCCATGCTTTTACGCCGTCATCCCCGCGAAGGCGGGGATCGATGGCGGTTCCCGAGATCCTCCGCCTGCGCGGAGGATGACGATGGGAATCGGCTTGATTCAGGTATCCTGCAAACCGCCTGACCCCTCACTCGCCCTGCCACCACCAGACCTCCGGGCGCCAGCCATACAGCGCCCCGCGCTCGGGCCGGCGGTACCCGCTCTGCCAGGCGACCCGGTCCGTGGGCAGGTAGCCGAAGGGAATCACGTAGATCCCGGCGCTCAGAACCCGGTCCAGTGCCCGCACGGATGATTCGAATCGGTCCCGGTCCTCGGCGGCCAAAAGCGAATCGATTGCGGCCTCGACAGCGGGGTCCGCGACACCCATGTAGTTCCGCGTACCCGGTTCGTTCCGTCCCCCGGCGCCAAAATACAACCTTTGCTCGACTCCGGGACTCAGTGACAGATACCAGCGGTTGATCGTCATGTCGTAATCGTAGTCCCGCCGCCGGGCGATGTACTGGGCGTTGTCCACCAGCCGCACCTGCGCCTCGATCCCCAGCCGCGCCAGCGCGCTGGACCACAGCGCCGCCAGGGTCTCGTCCTCGGTCGAGGCGACGACGATCTCGAAGCTGAACGCCTCGCCCGCCGGGTTGCGGCGCAGCGCGCCGTCCACCGTCCACCCCGCTTCCTCCAGCAGCCGCACCGCCCTGCGCAGGTTCCCCCTGTCGCGCCCGGTCCCGTCGCTGACCGGCGGGCGCCAGCCCTCCTCCAGGGTGCCGTCGGGCAGGCTGCCGGCGAAGGGCGCCAGCAGTTCCGCCTCGGCCCCGGCCGCCGGACCCTCGAACCCCAGTGGCGAGTTTCCGAAGTAGCTCGGGATGCGCGCGTACTGGCCGCGGAACAGCCGCTGGTTCAACCATTCCCAGTCGAAGCTCAGCGCCAGCGCTTCGCGCACCCGCCGGTCGGCGAAGACCGGGCGCCGCGTGTTGAAGACGAAACCATGCATGCCGGTCGGCCGCCCGTGGGCGATCTCGTCCCGCATCAGCCGCCCCTCCTGGGCCGCCGGAAAATCATAGCCTCCGGCCCAGCGGACCACGTCCGTATCGTAGAAGACCGATACTTCCCCCGTCTTAACTGCGGACCATAACGCCTCGGAATTCCTGTAATATTCGTACCTGACCTCGTCGAAGTTGTGCAGCCCGCGGTTCACCGCCAGGTCGCGGCCCCAATAGTCGGGATTGCGCCGGAAAGTGATGAAACGGCCGGGCTCGAAGCTGTCGATCACATAGGGACCCGAGCCGGTGATCGGCTCCAGACCCGAGCGCGCGAAGTCCCGCCCCGCCCACTCGGCCCGCTTCAGGATCGGCCGCATTCCCATGATCAGCGCCAGCTCGCGGTTGGGCTGGGAAAAGCTGATCCGCAGGCTGCGCGGCCCGGTCTGCTCGACCGCGCTGACCGCGTCCCAGCTGTTGCGGAAGGCCGGGTGACCCTCGGTCGCCACCGTCTCCAGCGACCAGATCACGTCGGCCACGGTGACCTCGGTCCCGTCCGAGAACCGGGCCTCCGGACGCAGGGTGAATTCGACCCAGCTCCGGTCCGGCGGCGTTTCCACCGACTCGGCCAGCAGCCCGTACAGAGTGAAGGGTTCGTCCTGGCTGCGCGCCATCAGCGACTCGACCGTGTGGGCCCGCACCCCCCAGGGCGCCCTGCCCTTCAGGACGTAGGGGTTGAGGCTGTCGAATCCACCAAGCTCGCCGAAGACCACTCGCCCCCCCTTCGGCGCATCCGGGTTCGCATAGGGAAGGTTCCGGAACCCGGAGTCCAGCGCCGGAGACCCGTGCATCGCGATGCCATGCGAGGGCTCCGCCGACGCCGGCACTGCCAGCAATAAAATTGCGATCAGAAACTGAACGCACCCTAAAATCCCACTTTTGCAACAAGCGGTTAAAAGGGACTTGCCGCCTCGTCCCTGATTTCGTATCATCGCCCCACTGCTCGATAGGTTTCTTGCCTGTATGAAACCTGCCTCAACACCTAAAGCGCCTCCTTCGGGAGGCGCCTTTTTTTTGTCTTGTCCTGTCATCCGGATCGGTCGCCTGTTCCTGCCTGCCCTGCGGTTATACTAACCGGGCCGGGCGGCGACGCCCAGCCGTCTCGCACCGAATTTCGGCGATGCGCCGATTGCGGCCTCGAAACATCGGGCGAGGATTGCTATGGCTGGGGTGGCGGAACTCAAACGCGGCGCGGCATGTTCAATATCCTGATCCTGTGCACGGGAAACTCGGCCCGCTCGATCCTGGCCGAGGCGATCTTCAATCGCGACGGGGCTGGATGGGTCAGGGCCTATTCCGCCGGCTCGAACCCGACCGGGGTGGTGAACCCGGCGGCCCTGCGCCTGCTGCAGGCCAAGGGGCTGCCGACCCGCGGCTACCGCTCGAAGAGCTGGGACGAATTCACCGCCCCCGGCGCCCCCCGGCTGGACCTGGTGATCACGGTCTGCCACGCGGCGGCCTCCGAGGTCTGCCCCGCCTGGCCCGGCGCGCCGCTGCGCTGCCACTGGGGCATCGACGACCCGGCCTCGGCCCCGCCGGACCAGATCGACATGGCCTTCCTGATCGCCTACCACCACCTCTCGTCGCGCATCAACGCCTTCCTCGGCCTGCCCTTCGAGGCCCTGGACGGCGAGTCGCTGCAACGGCAATTGGACCGTATCGGCCAAGGCTGACCGGATTTGACCGTCCCGCAGACCACGAGATCTATGTGCGATGCGCGGCAAGCCCCGTAGGGTGCGCTTCAGCGCACCGCCGCTCGGGAACAATGGTGCGCTGAAGCGCACCCTACGGAAGCTGGACCGCGAATTCCGGACGTTCCGCGCACAGGCCTCACCACGCATAAATCCAAAAAGTGAAGCGGCGCGGGGTTTTCCGCGCCGCTTTCACGGACTACATTCAGCCCATGATCACGCTCGACATCATCTCCGACCCGATCTGCCCCTGGTGCTATATCGGCAATGCCCGGCTCGACCAGGCCATGGCCGAGACCGGGATCGACCCTTTCGACGTGAACTGGCGCATCTTCCAGCTGAACCCCGACATGCCGCCCGAGGGCATGGACCGCAAGCAGTACCTGGAAGCCAAGTTCGGCGGGCCGGAAGGCGCCGAGCGGGTCTATTCGCGGGTCCGCGCGGTCGCCGCCGAGACCGGCCTCGACCTGAAATTCGACGCGATCCCCCGCACCCCCAACACCTTCGACGCCCACCGGCTGATCCGCTGGGCCAAGGCCACAGGCAACCAGACCGCCGTGGTGCAGCAGCTGTTCCGCCGCTACTTCGAGCTGGGGCAGGACATCTCGGATCGCGAGACCCTGCTGGACGTGGCCGTCTCGGCGGGGATGGAGCGCGAGGTCGTGGCCCAGCTCCTGGCCGGCGACGCCGACCGCGACGAGCTTGCCGCCGAGGAGGAGACGGCCCGGCAGATGGGCGTGACCGGCGTGCCCTGCTTCATCATCGGCGGGCGCTACGTGATCCAGGGCGCGCAGGACCCGGAAACCTGGAAGAAGGTTCTGGTCGAGCTCGACGCCGCCATGTCCGCGCAAAGCGAGGGCAGCCCATGAAGATGCTGGTCGACACCCTGCACGCAGCCAGCGACAACCCCTACTCCTGGGCGATCGTCGGCCTGATCGGCGCCGCCGCGGGGGTCAGTCTCTACAAGTTCTGGCGATGCCCCTATCTCTGCCGGACCAGGGTGATCACGCCGGAGGAATCGGCGGCCTCGACCATCCGCCCCTTCGCCGCCGGGCCGCGCTTCGTCGTGATCATGCTGGCGGGGATCGGCGCCATCCTAGCCGGCCTGACCATGCTGTCCGCCGAATCCAATCCGCCGCTGGCCCTGCTGCTGATCGTGATCGGTGTCTTCGCGGTCCAGCTCGAACCGGCCTTGCTGAGGGTCCAGGACGCGGTCACCCGGCTCGCGGCCGCGCAAATCCAGGGTGCCGAGGCAATCGCCGATGCCGAGGACCGGTTGCGCACCGCCCATATCTGGATGTCGGCGACCAGCGTCATGATCCTGGTGGCGGTGATCCTTGTCCTGCTGGCCTTCTGAGCACTTCCAGAACCGACCGTGCCGCCCTGAGCGAGGGGTCCTCGCCCGCCCTGCCCAGCGCGTCGAGAACCGGACCGAAGGCCGCGCGCTGTTCGGCGCGCAGCCCGGGCTCCTGCAGCAGCGCGAGAACCGCGGGCACGATCTGCCGTGCCGTGCACTGCCCCTGAAGGAATTCGGGCACAACCGTTGTGCCGGCGAGCAGGTTGATGAGGTTTCCCGTATCGACCCTGGCCAGACGGCGCAGGATCGAGGCCGTTACCCACGAGGTCCGGTAGGCTGAAACCATCGCGGTTCCGGCGGCCGCGGTCTCGACGACGACGGTGCCCAGGCTCACCAGCGCGGCATCGGCCGCGGCGAGCGCCGCATATTTCACCTCGTCCCCCTCCTCGGACCCGATCAGCAGCGGCGCGGGCGTCATCCAGGCCGCGGCCGCCCGCACCTGCGGCGCCACCGCCTGCACCACCGGCACGACCACGCGCAGCCCCGGATGCGCCACGGCGATACGCCGGACAGCCTCGGCGAAGACCGGCATCATCCGGTCGATCTCGACCGCCCGGCTGCCCGGGGCCAGCAGCAAGAGCGGACCGCCCGCGTCCGCGCCGGCGCGAGTGCGCAACGCCGCGACCGCCGCAGGCGAGGCCGGACGCCGGGCCGCCGCCGGATGGCCGACGAAATCGCAACCGATCCCCGCCCGGGTCATGTAGGGCGGCTCGAAGGGCAGCAGCGCCAGCACATGGTCGATGTAGCGCGCCATCGCCGAGGCACGCCTCGGCCGCCAAGCCCAGACCGACGGGGCGACATAGTGGATCGTCCGGATACCCGGCATGCGCCTGCGCACCCGCTCGGCGACGCGCAGGCAGAAGCCGGGACTGTCAATGGTGATCAGCGCGTCCGGCCGGCGCGCGATCACATCCGCCGCCGTATGCTCGATCCGCCGCAGCAATCCCGGCAGCCGGGGCAGAACCTCCGCGATGCCCATGACGCTGAGTTCACGCATGTCGAACAGCGACGCCAGCCCTTCGGACGCCATCACCGGCCCGCCGACCCCGTGGAACCGTACCCCCGGCGCTTCGGCCGCCAGCGCCCGCATCAGCCCGGCGCCCAGCCGGTCGCCCGACGGCTCGCCGGCGATCAGGTAAAGCCTGGGCGCGCGGGTCATGGCGGAGCGGCCGCCACCTCACGCCGCCTTGGGAGTGCAGAAGCTGCGGCTGCTGTCCGCCTGTATGAAGGCGACCAGTTGCCGGACCTCGGGCACCTCCGGATAGGCCTCGCCCGCACGGTGCGCACCCTCCTGCAGCGTCTGCCCGGCCTCGAAGATCATCCGGTACGCGGCCCGCAGCGCGTCCATCGCCGCGCGCCCGAACTTGCGGCGCTTCAGCCCCACCATGTTCAACCCGCCCAGATAGGCGCGGTTGCCCAGCGCCGAGCCGAACGGGATCACGTCCCTGTCGACACCGCTCATCCCCCCGACGATGGCATGGGCGCCGATGCGCACGAACTGGTGAACCGCCGAGTTGCCGCCCAGGATCGCGAAATCGCCGATCTCCACATGGCCCGCCAGGATCGCGTTGTTGGCCAGGACCACCTTGTCGCCGACCCGGCAGTCATGTGCCACGTGGCTGCCCGCCATCAGCAGGCACCCCGCGCCGATCCGGGTTGCCAGCCCGCCGCCGGTGGTGCCCGGATTGACGGTCACGCCTTCCCGGATCATGCAGTCCGCACCGATTTCCAGGGTGCTGGGCTCGCCGCGGAATTTCAGGTCCTGCGGCTGGTGCCCGATCGAGGCGAAGGGCCAGACGAGGGTGCGCGGTCCGATCCTGGTTCGTCCCGCCACCGCCACATGGCTGATCAGCTCGACCCCCCCGCCGAGCTCGGCATCCCTGCCCACCACGCAATAGGGGCCAATGCTCACATCCCCCGCCAGCCGCGCACCGTCCTCGACGATGGCGGTCGGGTGGATCGTCACGCCCCGCCTCTCCGCTGATCGTCCTGGTCGATGATCATGGCCGAGAACTCGGCCTCGGCGGCCAGCTTGCCGTTGACCTTGGCCTGACCGGCGAACCGGAAGACCTTGCCGCGGCTGCGGGTGATCGTGACATGCAGTTCCAGCACGTCGCCGGGGACGACCTTGGCGCGGAACCGGCAATTGTCGATGGTCATGAAATAGACCAGCAGTTCCTGGTCGATCATCCCCAGGGTCTCGACCACCGCGACCCCCGCCGTCTGTGCCATCGCCTCGACGATCAGCACCCCGGGCATCACCGGCTCGGCCGGGAAATGCCCCTGGAAGAACGGCTCGTTGATGGTGACGTTCTTGATCCCGACCGCGCCCTCGCCCTTGCGGATCTGCTCGACCCGGTCGATCAGCAGGAAAGGGTAACGGTGTGGAATCATGCGCATAATACGCGCCAGGTCGGCGGATCCAGTTTCGGTTCCCATGATATCGCCGGTCATAATCTCGCTCTCGCCCGCATCCTGAACAAGGGTCTCGGTCCAGACCCGTCTATCCGGGCAAGATGCCGGGATCGGATTGGTCCCGTCCGGTTCGTTCCTGCCCGATCTCCTGCATACATCCGGCAGGATTCTGGTCAACCCTGAAAGCCTGCCGCTACCCCGCCCGGCTATTGCTGATCGGGTTGCGCCGGGTCAGGAGCGGCCATCGCCGCCTCCTCGATGCTGTTGATGTCCGGTATCTCCGGCATCGGGACATCGGAATTGACCCGCGCGATCACCTCGTCCGTGACGTCGATGGCGGGATCGCCCGCCAGCGCCTGGTCCGAATTGATGATGACGCTTGCGCCGCGGTCGACCCGCACCGCCTCGAGGACCGGTCCCAGCTGCTCGAGCAACTTCAGCCGCGCTTCCCGGAATACGTTCTGCAGCGCCGCTGCCCGCCGCTGCGTCTGGCGCCGCTCGGTCCGGACCTTGCGGTCGAACTGCGCAACCCTGGCCGCGAAGGTGTCACGCGCGAGCGTGGCGCGGAGCCTGGTCAGCTCCTCCTCCTCGGCGGTCAGCTCGGCCTTGACGGCATCCACCCGCCGCTGCAGCTCGGCGGTCAACTCGATCTCGGCTTTCAGCAGGCTGCGGGCGGCCTCGGTCTCGTTCAGCAGCCGGCCCCGCGAGACGACCAGCACTTCGAAGGTCTGGGCCGCGACCGGGGCAAGGCTGATCGTCAGCAGGGCCAGCGCCAATGCGGATCGTCGGCTCCATCTTCTGCCGCCAGAGCCTGGTCCGCCCATCTCCGGCTCAGAACCGTGTGCCGATCGCCAGCCGGAACAGTTCGCTCTGGTCGCCGCTCTGCTTGACCAGCGGGAAGCCGAAGCTCAACTCCAGCGGGCCGAGCGGCGTATCGAGAAACAGCAGGGCTCCGGCAGAAACCCTCAGATGGGCCTCGTCGTCTACCGT
>DATHZU010000237.1:0-2035 GCA_035458445.1 Thermohalobaculum sp.
CTCGGCCTCGCCCAATTGAAGTTCCAGCCCACCACCGCCCCGATGGGCCACATCGATGCCCGTTTCGGACCGCAGCTCGGCCGCGAAATCGTGCCACAGATGGGCGGATTCCCGGCTCCACTCCTGATAGCATTGAACGCCGAGCCCCTTGGACTGCGTCCACACCAGCCCGAAATTGCCGCGGGCCGCGCGGAGCGCCACGTCGCCCTCGTCCAGCATGACGACGTCCAGGCCCTGCGCCACCAGGCCATAGCCGATGGCCGATCCGAACATGCCGCCGCCTACGACAATGACGTCCGCAGTCTGCATCTCGCGTTCCTCCCTCTCCGGCCGACGCCGTTACTATAGCGCCGATGCCGCAGATGCGGCCATCCCCGCCAGTGCGGTTTCCCATTTCTGCGTGAAAGCCTTCGCATCGGTGAGCCGGGATGCGGCGAGTTGGGCCCGCAATGCCAACCGCGCCGGACGGTCCCCGGCCAGACGCAGCGCGATTGCGACATACTCGGCCGGCGTCTCGCCAACCCAATCGCCGCGGCCGATCTGGTGCAGCAGGCTGACCCCCACCCGCCCCGCATGGAGGCGCCCGGCCAGCGCGACCACCGGCACGCCCATCCAGAGCGCCTCGACCGTCGTCGTCGTGCCGTTATACGGAAAGGTGTCGAGCGCCACGTCCACATCGTTATAGAGCGAAAGATGATCCCGCCGATCCGGCAGACGGGCATGCAAAATAAGCCGGTCCGCGCCGATGCCGTGCCGGCCGAACACGCCGAGAATTCGCTGCCGCACGCCCTCGTCGGCGAGCTGGCGCGATTTGAGCAGCAGGCGCGATCCGGGTGCCCGAACGAGAATCTCGCACCACAGGGCAATCGCCGCGTCCGTCACTTTCGACAGATTGTTGAAGGACCCGAATGTCAGCGGCCGGTCCATTGGCCGTTCGACCGGATCGGGCGCATCCGCCGGCGGGCGGTAACACAGGAAGCCGCCCGGCAGCCGCAGCAGCCGTTCGCTATGAAACCGGTCGGTTTCGCCCGGCGGATCGGCCCAGGCGTCGGTCACCCGGTAATCCATCGATTTGAGGCCGGTTGTCGCGGGATAGCCGATCCAGGTGACCTGGACCGGCGTGGGCCGATGGCCATACAGGCGCAGCCGGTTGTTGCCCGTATGGCCGCTGAGATCGACCAGAACCTGAATACCGTCATCCCGGACCTGCCGGCAGAGCGCGGCGTTGTCCAGGGCGGCGACATCGCGCCACTGGGCGGCCAGACCGCGCAACCGCGCCGTCGTCTCGTCCGGCTCGGTGACATCCGAGTAACAGGTGACATGGACCCGGTCCGGATCATGCGCCGCCAGCACCGGTTCGATGAAATAGGCCACCGAATGGGTCCAGAAGTCGGGCGAGACATACCCGATCCGGATCGGTCCCTCGGTCTTTCCGATTTCCGGTACCGGTTCTATCGGCGATGTTTCATGTCGTCGCGCCCAGTCGCGATGCTGCCCCAGCAGGCTCTGCCCCTCGATCGCCGAATCGTAGGAGAGGCACATCAGATAGTTGGAATACGCCGCGGCATCGTCCGGCCGCGCCATCAGGGCGGCCTGGTAGGCGGCGCGGGCCTCGGCCAACAGACCTTGATCCTTCAGGACAATGCCGAGATTGTTATGCGCGGCCGCGTTTTTCGGCGCGATGGCGAGTGCTGCGCGATGCGCCGCCGCCGCCTCGGTCAGCCGACCCTGCGCCGCCAGCGCCGCGCCCCGATGGGTATGGGCCAGCGCATCGTCCGGCCGCAGCGCAATCACCCTGTCGAACGCCTTGATCGCCGTCTCCTGATTGCCCGCCGACTGTAGAAGGACACCGAGATTGCCCAAGGCTTCCGGGTAATCCGGCCTGATCTCCAGCGCCTTTGCATAGGCGTCGACCGCGTCCTGAAGCCGCCCCGCGCCGCGCAGCGCGTTGCCCATATTGTTATGAATTTCAGGGATGTCCGAGCGTAAGTTGACAGCGCGCTCGAATCTTTCGACCGCCGCCTCGAACCTGCCC
>DATHZU010000238.1:0-6422 GCA_035458445.1 Thermohalobaculum sp.
CGGTCTTCAACGAGTACGGCGAGCCGGTGGCCGGGGTTTCGATCTCGGGCCCGGTGGTGCGGCTCGGCGACGCGCGCCTTGCCGAGCTCGGAGCCCGCGTGCGCCGGGCCGCCGAGGCCGTCACCCAGCGGATCGGCGGCCGGGCGCCGGACAGGCTCGCCTAGGGCAGGGCGGCGCGGACCCGCGGCCGTCACATCACAGGCGCTTCACCCGCGGCGCGCCCGAAGACCCGGCGCTGCGCCTCCGGCCCCCAGACCGTGTCGCGCCGCTCGTCATAGCTGAGCAGCGCGATGATCCTGGGGCGATTGCCGCTGACCCGGGTCACCCGGTGCAGCGCGCGGCGTCCCCTGAACAGCGCGAGCGTTCCCGGCGCGGCCGTCAGCAGCCGCGTCAGGCCGGGCTCGCCGTCCATGACGGCCCGGACGCCTTCGAAGTTCTCGTCCTCGTCGCTGCGCAGGCCAGGCGCGAATTCGAAGGCGCCGCCATTCTCGGCGGCTTGCAGCAGCAGCGAGACGACGAAATCGTTGCCGTCGAAATGCCAGCCGTGCTCGTCGCCGTCCGTCAGGAAGGTGAAGTTGCAGCGCATCAGCGGGTCCTCGACGCGGTAGAGCGCCGGAAGGTCCAGGATGTCGCGCACCAGCGCGGTCAGTTCATCCCACTCGTACAGCGTCAGGGTCGCGCCCTGCGGGTCCATCTGGTCGGTCGCCGTGACCCGCATCCGGTATGGCCAGGTGCGGCACAGAGGATGATCTTCCGGCACCGCGGTGGCGTCGGATTCCGGGCCATAGGCACTCAGCATCCGGTCGCGCCGGTGCGACACCGGAAACTGCGTCATCGCCTCGGCCGCCATCCGGGCAATCGCGTCGGTCCGGAGAAATCCGGGCAGGATCGCCGAGCCGATCTCGGCCATCCCGCGCCGCGCGTCGCGCGCGATGCCCGCCCGCCGGGCGGGGTCGAATAGGGGGTAGCGGTCGAGATCGATAAGATCTTCCGGCAGGATTGGCATTGATTGGGTCATTGCAAACTCCCCGACAAGCGACCGGCCGGCCGATCGCCAAGGATCGCGCCGTGGGCCGAACCTTGGCGAACCGCGCCTGCGCGAGTCAATGGAATTGGGGGGGCAGGAGGGCCGTGCCGGTGTCCGATATCGTCGGAGGAACCCGCAATCGCATGCGGGCCCTCTCCATCACACACGTGATCTCCCTTTATTCTCATGGACTTAACCACATGTCCAAGCTTGGACACGCCCAAAACCGAAGCCGCCGGGCCCTGGTGGACCCGGCGGCTCGATAACGCCCCGAAGGGGAAAGTCGCGTCAGCGCTTCGAGAACTGGAAGCTGCGGCGCGCCTTGCGCTTGCCGTACTTCTTGCGCTCGACCACGCGGCTGTCGCGGGTCAGGAAGCCCGCGGCCTTCAGGGCAGGGCGCAGCTCCGGATCGTAGAGGGTCAGCGCCTTCGAGATGCCGTGTTTCACCGCGCCGGCCTGGCCCGACAGGCCACCGCCCGCGACGGTGCACATCACGTCGAACTGCCCGGCCACATTGGCCACCTTGAACGGCTGGTCGATGACCATCTGCAGCACCGGGCGGGCGAAGTACTTCGCCATCTCCTTGCCGTTGACCACCACCTTGCCGCGGCCCGGCTTGACCCAGACGCGGGCGACCGCGTCCTTGCGCTTGCCGGTGGCGTAGGAACGGCCCAGCGCGTCGCGCACCGGCACGCGGACCACCGCGGCCTCCTCGGCCTCGTCCGCCCCGCCGACCGCGGCCTTCAGCTCGTCGAGCGATTTGATCTCTTCGGTCATGGTCAGGCGCTCCGGGTGTTCTTGCGGTTCATCGCGGCGAGGTCCAGGACCTCGGGCTGCTGCGCCTCGTGCGGGTGCTCGGCACTGGCATAGACGCGCAGGTTGGTCAGCTGCTTGCGGGTCAGGGGGCCGCCGGGCATCATCCGCTGCACGGCCTTGGTGACGACGCGCTCCGGGAACTTGCTCTCCAGGATCTGGCCGGCGGTGCGGCTCTTGATGCCGCCCGGATAGCCGGTGTGCCAGTAGTAGGTCTTGTCGGCGCGCTTGTTGCCGGTCAGTTGGATCTTGTCCGCATTGATGACGATCACGTTGTCGCCCATGTCCATATGCGGGGTGAAGGTGGCCTTGTGCTTGCCGCGCAGGCGCATGGCCACGATCGTCGCGAGGCGGCCCAGAACGATGCCCTCGGCGTCGATCAGGATCCACTTCTTGTCGATGTCGGCCGGTCTCGCAGAGTAGGTTTTCATCGCTCTTCCGGGTCATCAGGCGGCGGGTCGCCGCGAAAATCCAAACGGGCCGGAATCTGTCCGGCCGGTGCGGCGGCGGTATGCGGCAGCGCATCGCGCATGTCAAGGCAGTTATCTCAAAATTTCTGCTGGAATATCAGAGAGGTTACCGATGGGGTAATAAATTACCTCAAAACTTGTTGTCGGGAATCGCATAAGTCACCGAGGCATGCGCCACCGGCCGGTCGTCGCCCAGCGAGAAGAGGGTCACATCGCCCACCGCCAGCCGCCGCCCCAGTTTCAGGATCCGTGCCTCGCCGACCAGGTCGTTCAGCGACGGGCGGCGCATGAAGTTGATGTTCATGTTGGTCGTGACCGCCTGTGCCTGGGGGCCGATGCTGGCCAGCACCGCGACATAGAAGGCGCAGTCCGCCAGCCAGAACATCGAGGGTCCCGAGACGGTGCCCCCGGGGCGCAGGTGCTGCTCGGAGATCGGCATCCGCACACGCGCGCTGCCGGCGCCGATCCCCTCGATCCGGAACAGGCCGCGCGCCTGCGGAAAGACGTGGTCCAGGAAATCGGTGATCTCGCCGGCGGTCATCTTCGCGGTCATTTCCGGCCCTTCCGATCTTCGGTCCCTTACCCTAGTGTTAGGGGGAATATCCCCGTGGCGACTTTGGAGGCAAGCATGGACCCGCTCCTGATCCGCGAAAATCATGGCCCGGTCGCTACGGTTACCCTTAACCGCCCCGATCAGCTCAACGCGCTGAGCGAGGGATTGATGACCGCGCTGCAGGCCGAGCTCGACCGCATCTCGACCGAGCCGAAGACCAAGGTCGTGGTCCTTCGCGGGGCTGGGCGCGCCTTCTGCGCCGGCCACGACCTGAAGGAGATGCAGGCCAACCGGCAGGTTCCGGACGGCGGGCGGGCCTATTACATGGCGCTGTTCGCGCAGTGCTCGCGGTTGATGACGACGATCCCGCGCCTGCCGCAGCCGGTAATCGCCCAGGTCCATGGCATCGCCACGGCGGCCGGGTGCCAGCTGGTCGCCGCCTGCGACATGGCGGTCGCCGCCGAGTCCACGCGCTTCGGCGTCAACGGCGTGAATATCGGCCTCTTCTGCTCGACGCCGATGGTAGCGCTCAGCCGCAATATCGGACGGAAGAAGGCCTTCGAGCTGCTGACCACCGGCGATTTCCTGTCCGCCGGCCAGGCGCTGGAGCTGGGACTTGTGAACCGGGTCGCGGCGGAAGAGGCTGTCGAGGCCGAGACGATGGCGCTGGCCGGGAAGGTGGCGTCGAAGCTGGGGTCGGCGGTGCGGGTTGGCAAGCGGGCGTTCTACGAACAGCTCGAGATGACGCTGGACGCGGCCTATGCCCATACCGGCCGGGTGATCGCCGAGAACATGCTCCATCGCGACACCGCCGAAGGCGTGCAGGCATTTCTGGAGAAACGCCCGCCGAACTGGCTGGAGTAGGCGGCCTCGCGGCTCAGCGCGCGCGCAGCTAACCCACCTCGAACTTGAGATCCTGGACCAGGCCGCCCGGCCCGTTGATCGGCACGATGTCCATCGGGCAGGCCGAGAGGACGGCGATGCAGGGCATCTCGGCCCGGAACACCACCTGGTCGCCGGGCGACGAGACGGTGGGCAGGAAACCGCAGGTGCCATCGTCGGCGACCGGGATGTTCATCCACAGATTGAACGGAGCCGGAATCGCGGGCGCCAGTTGCCGGATCGCGATCAGCGCCATGCGCAGGTTGTCGGTGCAGTTGTCGTGGTAGCCGGTGCAGCCCAGCTGTTCGTACCGGTCGATGTCGCAGGCGGCGATCATCGTGTCGTGGACGCCGGGCGAGCTGTCCTCCTCGAAGGTCAGGATCGGGCGCCGCCGGTTGGTCACCAGCCGGTCGCCCGGCTTGGGGAAGATCGACCGCAGGTCGGCGCGGACATGCTCCATCGACATGTACTCTTCCAGGTTCCCGGCGCTGAAGGCCCAGAAGTCGCCGACCTGGGTTCCGTGAGTGTTGATCACCGTCAGCCGCTGCCCCGGCGACAGACGGACCGCGACACCGCAGCGCGCGGGAACCGTGTAACGCTTGCCCAGCGCCGGTGTCCCATCGGCAGAAATCGCGCATTGCAGGCTGGCATTGCTGCCGTCCGGCGTCGCGGGAATGAAGGCAGTCATGACGGTCCCCTCGAGTGTGCCGCAAAGATGAACGATTTTGCAGCGCCGGGAAAGGGGGAGGATTATCCTCCACCGGATGCTGTTGCCGTTTGCACAACATGCGGCTAGGCAACGCCGCTGCGGCCGAGGCATGGTAGCGGCGATGGACAGCGCCCCGACCCCGCATCGCACGGCCCTCTCGGTGCCCGGTTTCCGGCGCTACTATGCCGGATTCTGGAGCGCGACCACCGGGTTCTGGGTGCTGAAGATCGCCATCGGCTGGTCGGCCTGGGAGTCGTCTCACTCGCCCTGGCTGACCGGGCTGGTGGCCGCGCTGGCGCTGCTGCCGACCATGGTGCTGTCGCCGATCTTCGGGGTCTATGCAGACCGCATCCGGTTGAAGATCGGGATTCCGGTGGTCATGTGCGGCCAGATCGGAATCGGGCTGGCGCTCGCGGGTCTGGCTGCGGCCGGATCGTTGACGATCCCGGCGCTGATCGTGCTGGCGACGGGCTGGGGCATCTTCTCGGCGGCCTACCAGCCGATGCGCCTGTCGATGACCGCGCGGCTGGTGGACCGCGAGCTGTTCACCAGCGCGCTGGGCATGACCTCGATCGCCTTCAACACCGCCCGCATATTGGGTCCGGCGCTCGGCGGGTTGATCATCGCGCAATGGGGGGTCGCCGCGGCCTTCCTGATCGGGGCGCTGGGCTATGTGCCGTTCCTGGTCCTGGTCCGTACCGTCGCCTTGCGCGAGCGCGGCCCATCGGGGCCGCCGCGCTCGGTGCTGCAGGAGCTGGGCGACGGTGCGCGCTATGCCCTCGCCCTGCCGATGACCGTGCCGGTGCTGCTGATGACCGCCGTCAACGGGCTCGTGGCGCGGGGCTTTTTCGAGATCCTGCCGGTGATCGCCGGGCGCATCCTCGAGGCCGGGGCCGGCGGGCTGGCGGCGCTGACCTCGGCCGGGGGCGGCGGCGCGATCGTGGCAGGGTTGATCCTGTCGGGCCTGCGCCCCGGCGAGCGCCTGTTGCCGCCGCTGCTGATGGCGGCGCTGACGGTCAGCGCGATGGTGGTCGCGGCGGCGGGCTGGGTGCCGGAACTGATCGCCGCCTGCGCGCTGTCGGCGCTGGTCGGGTTCACGGCTTCATTCGCCGGGATCAGCACCCAGACGCTGATGCAGATGGCCACCGACGACGAGCACCGCGGCCGGGTGATGAGCTTCTGGACCGTGGTCAGCTTCGGCGCGCCCAGCCTGGGCGCCATGGCGATGGGCGGCCTGGGCGATGTCATCGGCGTAGCGCCAGGGCTGACCGCGACCGGTGCGGCCGGGCTGGTGGCGGTTGCTGTCCTCGGCGGCTGGATGGCGCTCGGTCGGAGGGCGGCTTGACAATGCGCCCGCCGCCCCGGCAGAAGCCCGCTATGGCCAAGCCCTCGAAGCTGCACCAGAACCGGCGCCTCTGCGTGGCGCCGATGATGGACTGGACCGACCGGCATTGCCGGATGTTCCACCGCCGGTTCACGGCGGAGGCGCTGCTGTATACCGAGATGGTGACGGCCGGCGCCGTGGTTCATGGCGATGCCGGGCATTTGCTCGGACATGACGCCGCCGAGCACCCGCTGGCGCTGCAATTGGGCGGCGCGGGCCCCGACGAACTGGCGCAGGCGGTGCGGATTGCCGCGCCGTTCGGATTTGCCGAGATCAACCTGAATGTGGGCTGCCCGTCCGACCGGGTGCAGTCCGGCACCTTCGGGGCCTGCCTGATGCGCGAGCCCGCGCTGGTCGCCGATTGCGCCGCGGCGATGATCGCGGCGGCGGGCGCGGATGGGCCCGAGATCACGGTGAAATGCCGGATCGGCGTCGACGACCAGGATCCGGAAACCGTGCTGCCCGCCTTCGTCGACCGGGTGGCGGAAGCGGGGGTGCGGGTCTTTGCGGTGCATGCCCGCAAGGCCTGGCTGCAGGGTCTGAGCCCGAAGCAGAACCGCGAGGTTCCGCCGCTGGATTATCCG
>DATHZU010000239.1:0-6900 GCA_035458445.1 Thermohalobaculum sp.
GCGGCGATGCGGCGGCGCGAGCGGCGGTCGCGGATGGCGCGCGCCAGGCGCTCGGCGATGCGGGCGGCCTCGGCGATTTCCTCCGGGCTGGCCAGCTGGCGCAGGTCGCGGCGCATCAGCGACTGCACGCGGCTGGCGATCAGGCGGCCGGTGCCCTCGCCGCTGGCGGTCTCGGGTGTCTCGTCGGCCTCCGACGCCGAGCCGGGATCGGTCGCCTGCTCGCTGCCCTCGCCCAGATGCCGGGACCAGAGGGCGGGGCGCCGCGTCGGCTTGCCCCGCGAAGCGGGCGCCTTGCCTGCCCGCTCGCGCCCGGAGCTCAGCCAATACGCGTCGAACAGGTCGTCGAAACGATCCCAGGCGTCCCGGCGGGTGGCGAGCAGGGGCTTCAGCGCCAGACGCGCTTCGGCGGGGTCCTGCACCGCCACCGAGGCCAGCGCCGCCATCGCCAGCCCGGTCTCCTGCGCGCCGGCCTTGATGCCGTTCAGCCGCAGATGCGCCATGAAGCCCGCCAGCCGTTCGGCGGGGCCGGAGGCGCGGTCGGGAAAGCGGGTCGCCGGCATCTCAGGCCGCCGCTCCGATGATCCGCGCCGCGACCTCGGGCGGCACCGCCGCCTGGTCGGCGCGGGTCTTCAACAGGCAGACGAGCGTCGCCTGCACCGCCTCGGGGTTGTCGGACAGGTCGTTGACCCCCAGCCCCATCAGCGCGGCCGCCCAGTCCAGCGTCTCGGCGATGCCGGGTTTCTTCTCCAACTCCTCGCGCCTGAGCGCCTGCACCACGCCGACGATCTGCGCCGCCAGGCGGTCCTCAACGCCGGGGCAGCGGCGGGCCAGGATCGCCAGCTCTGTCGCCCGGTCAGGGTACTCGACATAGGCATAGAGGCACCGCCTGCGCAGCGCATCGGACAGCTCGCGGCTGGCGTTCGAGGTCAGGATCACATGCGGGCGGCTGGTGGCCTCGATGGTGCCGAGCTCGGGCACGGTGATCTGGAAGTCCGACAGCACCTCCAGCAGATAGGCCTCGAATTCCTCGTCGGCGCGGTCGATCTCGTCGATCAGCAGCACCGGCGGCTCGGGCAGGCTGATCGCCTCCAGCAGCGGGCGGCGCAGCAGGTATTTCTCGCCGAATAGCCGTTCCTCGACCAGATCGGCGTCCTCGCCCTCGTGGGCGCGGATCGCCAGAAGCTGGCGCTGGTAGTTCCACTCGTAGATCGCCTGGGCAGCGTCCAGCCCCTCGTAGCATTGCAGACGGATCAGCCGGGTATCCAGCACCTGCGCCAGCGCCCGGGCGATCTCGGTCTTGCCGACGCCCGCCTCGCCCTCCAGCAGCAGCGGGCGGCCCAGCGACATCGCCAGATGCAGCGCCATCGCCAGCTGCTCCGAGGCGACATAGCCGGTGGCGGCGAGCTTCGATTGCAGGTCGCGCCAGGTCATGGGCGACCCGCCGCGCGCGAGCCTGCACGCACCCTGCCCACTGCCGTAGGGTGCGCATTCATGCGCACCGTCTCACCCATGCAGCCCCAGCCCGTTGGCGATCTTCCAGACCCTCCAGTGATCGTGGGGCATCTGCGCATGCACATGGCCGAAGGCCCGGAAGGCGTCGTTGACCGCATTCGACAGGCACGAGACCCCGCCCACATTCGGGCTCTCGCCCACGCCCTTGGCGCCGATCGGATGATGCGGCGAGGGCGTCGTGGTCCAGTCGGTCTCGTAATGCGGCGCCTCGACGGCGGTCGGCAGGAAGAAGTCCATCAGCGTGCCGGTCTTGACGTTGCCGTCCTCGTCATAGGCGATCTCCTGGCCCAGGACGATGGCAACCGCCTCGGTCAGCCCGCCATGGACCTGGCCCTCGATGATCATCGGGTTGATCCGGGTGCCGCAGTCGTCCAGCGCGTAGAAGCGGCGGATGTCCACCTCGCCGGTATCCACGTCCACGTCCGTCACCGAGACATAGGCGCCGAAGGGATAGGTCATGTTCGGCGGGTCGTAGTAGCTGACCGCCTCCAGCCCCGGCTCCAGCCCCGGGATCGCCTGGTTGTACGAGGCGAAGGCGATCTCGGCCATGGTCTTGAACCGGGTCGGCGCGCCCTTGACCACGAAGCGGTCCACGTCCCATTCCAGGTCGTCGTCATGGACCTCCAGCAGATAGGCGGCGATCATCTGCGCCTTGGCCCTGATCTTGCGCCCCGCCATGGCCGTGGCCGCACCGGCCACCGGGGTCGAGCGCGAGCCATAGGTGCCCAGCCCATAGGGCGCGGTGTCGGTGTCGCCCTCCTCGATGGTGATGTTGTCGGCGGGGATGCCGATCTCGGACGCGAGGATCTGCGCGAAGGTGGTGGCGTGCCCCTGGCCCTGGCTGATGGTGCCGAGCCGCGCGATGGCCGAGCCGGTCGGATGGATGCGGATTTCGCAACTGTCGAACATGCCGAGGCCCAGGATGTCGCAGTTCTTCACCGGCCCGGCACCGACGATCTCGGTGAAGAAGCTGACGCCGATCCCCATCAGCTTGCGGGTCTCGCCGCGCTTGAACGCCTCCACGCGCGCGGCCTGTTCGCGGCGCAGCCCGTCATAGTCGACCGCCGCCAACGCCTTCTCCATGGCGGTGTGGTAGTCGCCCGAGTCGTATTCCCAGCCCAGCGCCGAGTGATACGGGAACTGGTCCTTCGCGATGAAGTTCTTTATCCGCAGCTCGGCCGGGTCCATGCCCAGCTTGGCGGCCAGCACATCGACCATCCGCTCGATGAAATAGCTCGCCTCGGTGACCCGGAACGAGCAGCGGTAGGCGACCCCGCCCGGCGCCTTGTTGGTATAGACCCCGTCCACCGCCAGATAGGCGGTCGGGATGTCGTAGGAGCCGGTGCAGATGCTCATGAAGCCGGCCGGGAACTTGGTCGGGTCGGCGCAGGCGTCGAAGCCACCATGGTCGGCGGTGGTGTGGCACCAGAGGCCGGTGATCCTGCCGTCCCTGGTGGCGGCGATCTTGCCCTGCATCCAGTAGTCGCGGGCGAATGCGGTGGCCATCAGGTTGTCCATCCGGTCCTCGACCCACTTCACCGGCACGCCGGTGACGATCGAGGCGACGATGGCGCAGATATAGCCGGGATAGACGCCCACCTTGTTGCCGAAGCCGCCGCCGATATCGGGCGAGACGATGCGGATGTTGTGCTCGGCGATGCCCGAGATCAGCGAGGCCACCGTGCGCACCGCATGCGGCGCCTGGAAGGTGCCCCAGACCGTCAGCTTGCCGTTGACCTTGTCCATCGAGGCGACGCAGCCGCAGGTCTCCAGCGGGCAGGGGTGGCAGCGGTGGTAGTAGATCATCTCCTCGGCCACCACTGCGGCGCTGCTCAGCACCGCCTCGGTTGCGGCCTTGTCGCCCTGCTCCCAGGTAAAGATGTGGTTGTGATGCTTGCGCGGCCCATGCGCGCCCTCGGTCTTGCCTGCCAGGTCCTCGCGCAGCACCGGGGCATCCGGCTCCAGCGCCTTGAACGGGTCGGTGACGACGGGCAGTTCCTCGTACTCGACCTCGATCAGCTCCACCGCGTCGGCGGCGACATAGCGGTCGGTGGCCACCACGAAGGCGACCTCCTGGCCCTGGTACAGCACCTTGCCATCGGCCAGCACCATCTGCTTGTCGCCGGCCAGCGTCGGCATCCAGTGCAGGTTCAGCGGCGCCAGGTCGGCGGCGGTCAGAACGGCGACGACCCCCGGCAGCGCCTTCGCGGCCTCGGCGTCGACCGACACGACCCTGGCATGGGCGTAGGGCGAGCGCACGAAGTCGCCGAACAGCATGCCCGGCATCTTGATGTCATCGACATAATGGCCCTTGCCCTGGGTGAAGCGCGCATCCTCGACGCGCTTGCGGGACGAACCGAGGCCCTTCAGCTTCTCGGCGCGCTCGACGGCGGGAGGTGTCTGGTCGTTCATTCCGCGGCCTCCTTCTCGGCGTTCAGCGTCGCGGCCGCGGCCATGATCGCCTTGACGATGTTCTGGTATCCGGTGCAGCGGCAGAGATTGCCCGAGATTCCCATCCGCACCTCGGCCTCGGTCGGGTCCGGGTTCTCGGCCAGCAACCGCCGGGCGCGGGTGATCATGCCCGGCGTACAGAAGCCGCATTGCAACCCATGATGCTCGCGGAACATCTCCTGCAGGACGTGGAGCGTGCCGTCGGCATTGGCGATGCCCTCGATCGTGGTCACCTCGGCGCCATTGGCCTGGCCCACGAACAGGGTGCAGGACTTCACCGACTTGCCGTCCAGGTCGACGGTGCAGGCCCCGCAATGCGAGGTCTCGCAGCCGATATGCGGGCCGGTCAGCCCCAGTTCCTCGCGCAGGAAGTGGATCAGCAGCGTCCGGGGTTCGGCCAGCGCCTCGACCGGCTTGCCGTTGACGGTCATCTTGACATGCATCTTCGCCATCTTTCCCTCCCTCACGCCGCGCGGCTTGCAGCGCGGGCGATGGCGCGCTTCAGGATCACGCCCGCCACATGTTTCTTGAACGCGGCCGGGCCGCGGTTGTCCGACGCCGGGTCGATATCGGCCAGCGCGGCGGCGACTGCGGCCGCCTGCGCGGCGGAACCGAGGTCCGAGCCCGCCAGCGCGGCCCCGGCATCGGCCGAGAACACCGGTGTGTCCGACAGATTGGTCATCGCCACCGCGGCGCTGGCGCAGCGCCCGCCCGAGACGGTCAGCAGCACCGCCGCCGCGGCGGTGGCGTAGTCGCCGATCTTGCGCTTCTGCTTCTCGTAGGCGTAGCCATGGCCGGCGGCGGGCACCGGGACGCGGATGCGCGTCAGGATCTCGTCCTCGCCGCGGGCGGTGAAGAACGCCGAGTCGTAGAAATCCCGCGCGGCCACGGTCCGGCTGCCGTTCGGGCCCTCCAGTTCGTAACCTGCCCCCAGGCACTGCATCAGCCCGGGCATGTCGTTGCCCGGATCGCCATTGGCGACATTGCCGCCGATGGTGCCCACATAGCGCACCTGCGGATCGGCGATCTGCAGCGCCGCCTCGCGGATCAGCGGAATGGCGCCGGCCAGTTCGTCGCTGGAGATCAGCTCGTGCTGGGTCGTCATGGCGCCGATCACGAAATCGCCGCCCTCGCGGGCAATGCCCTTCAGCTCGGCAATGTCCTGCAGATCGACCAGATGCTCGGGCGCGGCCATGCGCAGCTTCATCATCGGGATCAGGCTGTGGCCGCCGGCCAGCACGCGGGCCTCGTCGCCCAGCTCGGCCAGCAGGCCGGTCGCCTCGGCAAGGCTGCCGGGCCGGTGATATTCGAAAGGTCCTGGGATCACGGCGCTATCTCCTCCTCGACCGCCTCTCCGCGGGCGGCTTTCATTCGCTGCGGCGATGCTGGGACAGATCGGGAAACGCCAGTAGCGTCCGGGCGCGACTGCCCGCCGCGATGCACGAACGGCGATGGTGCTGCACGAACGGCGGCGGGTCAGAGCCCCAGCAGAGCGCGGGTCTGCGCCAGATTCGCGCGGCTGACCGGGGCCTCGTTCAATGCGGCGTCCACATCGAACAGGCAGACGCCCTGGTCCTTGCGCCGCTCGAAGCCGCGCACGAAATCCAGGTTCACGAGATAGCTGCGATGGGTGCGCAGGAAGCGCCCGGCCTCGAGTTCCTCCTCCAGACGCGAGATCGGCCAGGGGCAGAACAGCTCCTCGTCGCCGCGGAAAAGCGTTGTGTAATGGCCATCCGCGCGTGCCGCCAGGATATCGCTGGCCGCGACGAAGAAGGTCTTGCCGTCGCGCTCGTAGGGAACCCTGGCCGTCCGGCGGGCGGCGCCGGTTGCGGCCTGCGCCGGCTTGGCGGGCGGCACGGGCGCGGGGGCGGGGGGCACCACGGCGGGACGCGCATCCGTCTCGGCGCTCTGCGCCGTGGCCAGCGTCAACAGGAACGCGCTGCACAGCACGAAGGTCGCCAGGGTCACGATCAGGGCCAGGTAGTCGTTCGAGATCACCGGAGCGGTGAGCGCCTGCGCCTCCAGCCGGATGAAGCTGGTCCAGTACATGGCCGAGAAATGCATCGCCACGATCCCGGCGCCATAGGCCGCCCCGCCCAGCACCAGCGTGCCCAGCGTCCGGCGGCCATAAGCCAGCCTGAGGGCAGCGATGCTGAGCGCGATCGCCAGGGCGGTCGAGACCAGGTAGCCTGGCGCCGCAAAGACGGTCCCGCAGCCCTCGATCCCCGCCATGCCGGTATAGTGCATGGCGACGATTCCGGTTCCCATCAGCACCCCCGCCGCGGCAACCCGGCTTGCGGTCCGCGCGCCGAAGTGCAGCAGCAGCAAGGCTCCGCCCGCCAGAAGAATCGCGATCAGCGCCGAGGCCAGCGTGGTCAGCGCGTCGTAGAAAACCGGCACCGGCAGCCGCAATGCCAGCATGGCGACGAAATGCGTCGACCAGATCCCGCCGCCCAGCGCCACCGCCGCCATCGATATCTGGCTCTTGCGCTGGACATGGTCCAGCGGCGACAGCCCGCTGGCCAGGCGCAGCCCGGTAAAGGACGCCATGACCGCCACCAGGACGGCGGCGGTTACCAGCAGCGGATCGTACGTGACGACGAGCATGCCGAAAGGTCATCCCGATCCGGGATTTTGTCAAACGAACTCGGCGGCGTGCGGGCCGGATCACACTACCCGACGGCAAAGCCTTCGCTGCCCCTCTCCCCCGGGAGAGGGGTTGGGGAGAGGGGCGGCAGCCGTCAGGCTGACGCCTGGACCGCGCGGTCCAGGCCTCTTTCCCGCCAAAGGAAACGGCGCGTGGGCGCCGTCCCCCTCTCCCTAACCCTCTCCCCTCTCCCCGTCGGGGAGAGGGAAACTTGCCACTGTCGTGCAGTGTGTGCCGGATTTGGAGACCTGTGCCCGGCAACAACCGCCGGGACCCCCCACCTGTCCTCC
>DATHZU010000240.1:0-8141 GCA_035458445.1 Thermohalobaculum sp.
CGGTCCGAGAATGTCGGCGGCGAAGTGCTCTGCACCGTATTCTGAGGAGGGAGCAGACATGTCTCGTATCGGAAAACGGCCGGTCCCGCTGCCGAAGGGCGTCACCGCCAACATCTCGGGCCAGACCGTCGAGGTCAAAGGGCCGAAGGGCGTGCGCAGCTTCACCGCGACCGACGATGTGGACCTGACCCTGGCCGACGACCAGTTGAGGGTCACCCCGCGCGGCAGCTCGAAGCGGGCGCGCCAGCAGTGGGGCATGAGCCGCAGCCAGATCGCGAACCTGGTCACCGGCGTGACCGATGGTTTCAAGACCGAGCTCGAGATCAACGGCGTGGGCTATCGCGCCGCAGTCCAGGGCAAGGTGCTGAAGCTGTCGCTCGGCTACAGCCACGACGTCGAATACACGATTCCGGAGGGAATTTCGGTGGTCTGCGCGAAGCCCACCGAGATCGAGATCACCGGCATCAATGAACAGCAGGTGGGCCAGGTGGCCGCCGAGATCCGCGCCTGGCGGCGCCCCGAACCCTTCAAGGGCAAGGGCGTCAAGTACAAGGGCGAGTATATCTTCCGCAAGGAAGGCAAGAAGAAGTAAGGAGCGCAAGAGATGGCGAACAACAAGCGAGTCTTGTTTCAGCGGCGCCGCCTGCGCGTCCGCAACAAGCTCAAGGCCGTTTCCGACGGCCGCCCGCGGCTGAGCGTGCACCGCTCGCTGAAGAACCTGTCGGTCCAGGTGATCGATGACGTCCAGGGACGCACCCTGGCGGCTGCATCGACGCTGGAGCCGAAGCTGGGCCTGGTGGGCAAGAACAACGTCGAGGCGGCCGCGAAGATCGGCGCCGAGATTGCCGCGCGGGCCAAGGCTGCCGGGGTCGAGGAGGTTTTCCTCGACCGGGGCGGCTACCTGTTTCACGGCAAGATCAAGGCCCTGGCCGATGCCGCCCGCGAGGGCGGGCTGAAGTTCTGAGGAGGCGATAATGGCTGAACATCAAGGACGACGGGACCGGGGCGGCCCGCGGCGCGACCGGCAGGACGACCGCGAGCCGGAATTCGCCGACCGCCTCGTGGCGATCAACCGCGTCTCGAAGACGGTGAAGGGCGGCAAGCGCTTCGGCTTCGCGGCGCTGGTCGTCGTCGGCGACCAGAAGGGCCGCGTGGGCTTCGGCTCGGGCAAGGCCAAGGAGGTTCCCGAGGCGATCCGCAAGGCCACCGAGGAGGCCAAGCGTTCGATGGTCCGGGTGCCGCTGCGCGAGGGCCGTACCATCCACCACGACATCGAGGGCCGCTGGGGCGCCGGCAAGGTCGTCATGCGCACCGCGCCTGTCGGCACCGGCATCATCGCGGGCGGCCCGTGCCGCGCGGTGTTCGAGATGCTGGGGGTCCAGGACGTGGTCGCCAAGTCGACCGGCAGCCAGAACCCCTACAACATGGTTCGTGCTACCTTCGACGGACTGCGGCGCGAGCTGAGCCCGCGCCAGGTTGCGGCTCGCCGCGGCAAGAAGGTCGCCGACATCCTGCCCGCGCGCGAGACCGAGGCCGCTCCGGCCGAGGCCACCGAAGCTGCGGCCGGCTGAGAGAGGGACTGAAGATGGCAAAGACGATCGTCGTCAAGCAGGTCGGCAGCCCGATCCGCCGCCCGGCCGACCAGCGTGCCACGCTGATCGGGCTTGGCCTGAACAAGATGCACAAGACCCGCGAGCTGGAGGATACGCCTGCGGTTCGCGGCATGGTGGGCAAGATCCCGCACCTGGTGCAGATCATCGAGGAGCGCGGGTAACCGCCGGAACTGTGCGTGCTTGCACGCACCACCACATCAAAAGCCGTGGCGGCGGGGCATGACGCATCGGCCCGCTGATCCGGCGAGAGGAGAATGCGTCATGAAACTGTACGACCTGCGCGACAATCCCGGCGCAACCAAGAAACGCAAGCGCGTGGGCCGCGGCCCCGGTTCGGGCATCGGCAAGACCGGCGGGCGCGGCATCAAGGGCCAGACCTCGCGGTCGGGCGTCGCGATCAAGGGTTTCGAAGGCGGCCAGATGCCGCTGCACCGCCGCTTGCCGAAGCGCGGCTTCAACAATATCTTCGCCAAGTCCTTCGCGGTGGTGAACCTGGGCAATATCCAGGCCTTCATCGACGCGGGCAAGCTGGACGCCAAGGCGGTGATCGACGAGGCCGCCCTGGTCAATTGCGGCGTGGTCCGGCGCAAGCTGGACGGGATCAGGGTGCTGGCCAAGGGTGCGGTCACCTCGAAGGGGCTGAAGATCGAGGCGAGCGGCGCCAGCAAGGCCGCCGTCGCGGCGGTCGAAGCGGCGGGCGGCAGCCTGACCGTCACGGCCTCGGCGGCGTCCGGCGCGGCGCCCGAGGCCTGAGCCGTCGTTTCGGCCCGAATGGCGGGCCGGCCATTGACAGGCGCCGCTGCGGGCATCCCCGCAGCGGTCTTTTGACGGGAAGAGAGAGCGAGACATGGCATCAGCCGCCGAACAGATGGCCGCCAACCTCAGCTGGAGCGCGATCGGCCAGGCGAAGGATCTGCAGCGGCGGATCTTCTTCACCCTCGGCCTCTTGATCGTCTACCGCCTCGGCACCTTCATCCCGATGCCGGGGATCGATCCCGAGCGGCTGCGGCTGTTCATCGAGCAGACCCAGGGCGGCATCCTCGGCATCTTCAACATGTTCGGCGGCGGCGCGCTGAGCCGCATGGCGATCTTCTCGCTGGGCATCATGCCCTACATCTCGGCCTCGATCATCATGAACCTCGCCACCTCGATGGTGCCCTCGCTCGAGGCGCTGAAGAAGGAAGGCGAGCAGGGGCGGCGCAAGATCAACCAGTACACCCGCTATGGCACGGTGCTGCTGTCGATCGTTCAGGCCTACGGCATTTCGGTCGGGCTGGAAGGGCAGGGGCTGGCGGTGGACCCAGGCGCCTTCTTCCGGGCGTCCGCGGTGATCACGCTGGTCGGCGGCACCATGTTCCTGATGTGGCTGGGCGAGCAGATCACCGCCCGCGGCATCGGCAACGGCATCTCGCTGATCATCTTCATCGGCATCATCGCCGAGTTGCCGGGCGCGCTGGCACAGTTCTTCGAGCTTGGCCGCACCGGCCAGCTCAACACCCTGGTGATCCTGGGTGTCCTGATGCTTGCGGTTGGCGTGATCTATGCGGTGGTGTTCATCGAGCGCGCCCAGCGCCGCATCCTGATCCAGTACCCGAAGCGGCAGGTCGGCTCGAAGATGTTCGGCGGCGAGAACTCGCACCTGCCGCTGAAGATCAACACCGCCGGCGTGATCCCGCCGATCTTCGCCTCGTCGCTGCTGCTGCTGCCGACCACCGTCGCCACCTTCTCGGCGGGCGGGGGCGATGCGGGCTGGCTCGGCACCATCGCGGCTCTGCTGGGCCGCGGGCAGCCGCTGTTCCTGGTGTTCTTCTCGGCGCTGATCGTGTTCTTCGCCTTCTTCTACACCTCGATCACCTTCAATCCCGACGACGTGGCCGACAACCTGAAGAAGCATGGCGGCTTCGTTCCCGGCATCCGTCCGGGCAAGCGTACCGCCGAGTATCTCGATTACGTGCTTATGCGGCTGACCGTGGTCGGGTCGATCTATCTGGTCGCCGTCTGCATGCTGCCCGAATTGCTGATCTCGAATGTCGGCGTGCCATTCTACTTCGGCGGCACCTCGCTGCTGATCGTGGTCTCGGTGACCATGGACACGATCACCCAGGTCCAGAGCCACCTGCTGGCCCATCAGTACCAGGGCCTGATCAAGAAATCGAAGATTCGCGGCCGCTGAGGCGGCGACAGTCGGAGGAGAGGCCATGAACATCATTCTCCTCGGCCCTCCGGGGGCCGGCAAGGGAACGCAGGCGCGCATCCTGATGGACGGCATGGGCCTGGTGCAGCTCTCGACCGGAGACATGCTGCGGGCCGCTGTGGCTGCCGGGTCCGAGGTCGGCCGCAAGGCCAAGGCGGTGATGGAGGCGGGTCAGCTCGTCTCGGACGACATCGTGATCGGCGTGGTCTCCGACCGGCTCGATCAGCCGGACACGCGGTCCGGCGTGATCTTCGACGGCTTCCCGCGGACCGCGGAACAGGCGAAGGCGCTGGACCGGCTGCTGGCCGAAAAGGGCCTGACCCTCGATGCGGTCGTCTCGATGGACGTCGACGACGATCTGCTGGTCGACCGCGTTTCGGGCCGTTTCACCTGCGGCAAATGCGGCGAGGGCTATCACGACACCCACAAGCGCCCGGCCAGGGACGGCGTCTGCGACAGCTGCGGCGGCACCGAGTTCAAGCGCCGCGCCGACGACAACGCCGAGACGGTCCGCGCGCGGCTGACAGCCTACCACGCCGACACGGCGCCGCTGATCGAGTACTACCGCGGCACCGGAAAACTGAAATCTGTCGATGGCATGGCAGAGATCGGCGAGGTCACCCGTTCCATCCGGGCGGCACTGGGTTGAGCACGCCACCAATGCGGGTGGCGCAGAGTGAATCGGTCATGCCCCGTGCCCCGGGGCTTGACGAGGATGCGCGCGTGGCTATAGTGCGCGCTTCCTGGAGACATGAGAGTCGCCTCCGCCACGATTTTTCACCTCTTGGCGGGATGCGGGATGTTGGTCTGAACTCTCTCGGGGCGTGAACGGCCGGCGCTTGCGTCGGCTTCTTTTGAATTTCGGCCCGCCCAGACTTCGGTCTGCCCGGGGGGGCCTGGACACGACGGAGCTGGAGCAGTGGCGCGCATCGCAGGCGTTAACATTCCGACCAACAAAAGGGTGCATGTCGCACTCACCTATATCCATGGCATCGGCGATACCTCGGCCAAGCAGATTTGCGAAGCCACCGGGATCGCCGAGGAGCGCAGGGTCAACGAGCTTTCGGACGCCGAGGTGCTGGCGATCCGCGAGCATATCGACGCGAACCTGCAGGTCGAGGGCGACCTGCGCCGCGAAGTCGCGGTCAATATCAAGCGTCTGATGGACCTCGGCTGCTATCGCGGCCTGCGCCACCGCCGCGGCCTGCCGGTGCGCGGCCAGCGGACCCACACCAACGCCCGGACCCGCAAGGGCAAGGCGAAGCCGATCGCCGGCAAGAAGAAATAAGGAGGCCGGACAATGGCACGGGAAAAGCGCGCGGCTCCGAAGCGCAAGGAGCGCAAGAACATCACGGCGGGCGTGGCCCATGTGAACTCGTCGTTCAACAACACGATGATCACCATCTCGGATGCCCAGGGAAACACCATCTCGTGGTCGTCGGCCGGGCATTGCGGCTTCAAGGGCTCGCGCAAGTCGACCCCCTACGCGGCCCAGATGGCCGCCGAGGACGCGGGCCGCAAGGCGCAGGAGCATGGCATGCGGACGCTCGACGTCTTGGTCCAGGGTCCTGGCGGCGGCCGCGAATCGGCGCTGCGAGCCCTGCAGGCCGTCGGGTTCACGGTCAACACGATCAAGGACGTGACGCCGATTGCCCATAACGGATGCCGGCCGCCCAAGCGTCGCCGCGTCTGAGACGAAGCTTTTCCGGTGGCCGTCCTGCGTGAAGCAGGGCCGGCCGCCTGTTGTTTTTCCTCGGGTGTACTGGGCCGGTTGGATCGGGCCCCGTACTTGAATGGAGGGCCAAGACCATGATCCACAAGAACTGGCTGGAACTGATCAAGCCGCAGGGCCTCGAGGTCGAGCCCGGCGCCGATCCCGACCGCGTCGCCACCGCCGTTGCCGAGCCGCTGGAGCGGGGCTTCGGCCTGACGCTCGGCAATGCGCTGCGCCGCGTGCTGCTGTCGTCGCTACAGGGCGCGGCGGTGACCGCCGTGCAGATCGACGGCGTGCTGCATGAATTCTCGTCCGTTCCGGGCGTCCGCGAGGACGTGACCGACATCGTGCTGAACCTGAAGGGTCTGGCCGTGCGCATGGATGTCGAGGGCCCGAAGCGGCTGCAGCTCAACGCGACCGGCCCGGGCGTGGTGACCGCCGCCGACATCGCCGAGGTGATGGGCGTCGAGATCATCAACAAGGGCCATGTGATCTGCCACCTCGACGAGGGGGCCAGCGTCCACATGGAACTGACGGTGGGCACCGGCAAGGGCTATGTCGCCGCCGACAAGAACCGCCCCGAGGATGCGCCGATCGGCTTCATCCCGGTGGATGCGCTGTATTCGCCGGTCAAGCGCGTCAGCTACAAGGTCAGCCCGACCCGCGAGGGCCAGGTGCTGGACTACGACAAGCTGTCGATCACCGTCGAGACCGACGGTACGCTGAGCCCGGACGACGCCCTGGCCTATGCCGCACGCATCCTCCAGGACCAGCTGCAGACCTTCATCAACTTCGAAGAGCCGCGCGATGCCGCGGCCGGGGCCGAGGAGGACTCGCTCGAGTTCAACCCGCTGCTGCTCAAGAAGGTCGACGAGCTCGAACTGTCGGTACGCTCGGCGAACTGCCTGAAGAACGACAACATCGTCTATATCGGCGACCTGATCCAGAAGACCGAGGCGGAGATGCTGCGCACTCCCAACTTCGGCCGCAAGTCGCTGAACGAGATCAAGGAGGTGCTGACTACCATGGGTCTGCACCTGGGCATGGATGTTCCGGACTGGCCGCCCGACAACATCGAGGACCTGGCCAAGAAGTTCGAGGAACAGTTCTAAACGGCTGGGCGAAGCCCCACCCTGCGGTCAGTCCGTAGGGTGGGTTTTCAACCCACCGCTGACGACCCGGGCAACCGCCCCAAGGAGGCCGCCGCCAGATGCGGCCGGACAAAGTATAAACGTCAAGGAGACACTGAAATGCGCCACGGAAATGGCCCCCGCAAGCTGAACCGCACCGCCGAGCACCGCAAGGCGATGTTCGCCAACATGGCCTGCTCGCTGATCGAGCACGAGCAGATCAAGACCACGCTCCCGAAGGCCAAGGAGCTGAAATCCTATGTCGAGAAGCTGATCACGCTCGGCAAGCGCGGCGACCTGCATGCCCGCCGCCTGGCGGCCGCGCAGATCAAGCAGGACGGCCCGGTCAAGAAGCTGTTCGACACCCTGGGCGAGCGCTACAAGGACCGCCAGGGCGGCTACACCCGCGTGCTGAAGGCCGGGTTCCGCTATGGCGACATGGCGCCGATGGCGATCGTCGAGCTGGTCGACCGAGATCCGGCCGCCAAGGGTGCGGGCGACAAGGCGCGCGCCGCCGCTGCCGAGGCCGCCGGCGACGAGGAGTAATCCCGTCACGGGAGGGGCGCGGCGGTGATCTTCGAACTCATCGCCGCGAATCTGATCATCTTCGCCGCCGCCGTGCTGCAGGCGGCCACCGGGGTCGGCTTCGCCATGGTCTCGGTGCCGCTCCTGGCGCTGATCAGCCTGGCCTGGGTGCCGGCGCCGATGCTGATTTGCAATATCGTGCTGTCCCTCGTGCTGATGAGCAAGGGCCGCCACGCGCTCGAGCGCGCCGAGGCGCCGCCGCTGGTGCTGGGCCTCGCTGTCGGCACCTTCGCGGGGGCGGGGGTCCTCGCATTGTTCGACGAGCGCGGGCTTGGCCTGACGATCGGCGGCATCATCGTCGGCGCGGTCGTGGCCAGCCTGTTCATGCCGCCGGTCTCGATCACCCGCCCGCGCCTGCTGGTGGGCGCGCTGGTTGGCGGCGCGACCGGGGTCATCGCCGCCATGCACGGCCCGCCGCTGATCCTGCTCTACCAGCGCGAGCGCCCGGAGAAGGTCCGCGCCACCATGGCCGGGGTGTTCCTGTTCGGCTGCATCCTGGCGCTCGGCTCGCTGTGGCTGGCAGGCCTGCTCGGCTGGGAGGACCTCCAACGCGGGGCGGCCCTGCTTCCCGGCGTCGGCGCCGGCTACTACGTCGGCAAGGCGCTGGGCGGCCGGATGTCGCCGCGCGCCGCACGCTATGCGATGCTGGGGGTCTCGGGCGCCGCCGGGCTGGCGTTGCTCGTGAAGTCGTTCTGATCCGGATTGTCCTTAACCTTGGCGCGGGGCGGCGATGCGCCTAACTATGGCGGGTAGCCAGCCTGCCGATCAGGAGACGCCCTTGTTCCCGCGCGTGACCAGAATTCTCCTCACCGCCTGCCTGCTGGGTGCGGCGGCCGTCGTGGCCGCCCCGGCCCAGACCGTCAAGGTTCCTGGCAGCCAGGCCGCGATCACGCTGAGCTTCGCTC